>NZ_JAUBTK010000093.1:0-29268 GCF_036702455.1 Microcoleus sp. D2_18a_D3 | reverse complement strand
TTAGTCATTAGTCATTAGTCATTAGTCATTAGTCATTAGTCATTAGTCATTAGTCATTAGTCATTAGTCATTAGTTAGTTGACTGTTGTCGATTACCGATTGCCAATTACCAATTATTCATTACTACTCCCAAGAATATGCTACAAGTTTCTAATTTGAATGTTTATTACGGCGAAAGTCACATTTTGCGCGATGTCGATTTAAGCGTAAATGCTGGGCAAATGGTTTGCTTGATCGGCCGCAATGGTGTGGGCAAAACTACTATGCTAAAAACGATTATGGGGTTGCTGCAACCGCGCAGTGGCACTATTGCTTTTGGCGGAGAATCTATTGCTTCTAAGTTGACTTACCAGCGGGCTAGATTAGGCATTGGTTATGTGCCTCAAGGACGTGAAATTATTCCACGTTTGACGGTAAAAGAAAATCTTTTGTTAGGTTTGGAAGCGAAACCAACCAAAACCAAAAATCCTGAAGTTCCTGATGAAATTTTTGAGTTATTTCCGGTTTTGAAAACTATGCTCGATCGCCTGGGAGGTGATTTGAGCGGGGGACAGCAGCAGCAGTTAGCTATTGCTAGGGCTTTGATGGGTGAGCCGCAGTTGCTGGTTTTGGATGAACCTACGGAAGGGATTCAACCATCTATTATTTTAGACATAGAAGCTGCGGTGCGCCGTGTGGTTGCGACTAGGGGAATTTCTGTTTTGTTGGTGGAGCAACATTTGCATTTTGTGCGGCAAGCTGACTGGTATTATGCTATGCAAAAAGGCGGGATTGTGGCTTCTGGAAGCACTAGCGAGTTAAGTGATGAGGTGATTCAGAGGTTTTTGGCTGTTTGAATAGAATTGAAGGAAGGCAGGACACGGATTTTGACGATGACAGCGAGCGCCTCAAAGAGCAAGAAGGGCAAGCGTTTAGATTTGAAAAATGGCTTATTCGTCTGGGTTCGCTTGGTATTCTGCGATCGCAGTTTGGATTTCCTCGGCGGAGACATTTGCTTGTTCTGATTTCGAGTAAATCAGGTGTAAAACAACTTGAGTCGGTGATTCAACTTGATAAATCAAGCGATAACCGCCGCTCTTACCAACTTGGGAATCACTGTTTTTAGCCCGGACTTTGTAAACGGTGTATTGAGTCCCTGTAATCTGGTTTCCTATGAAGTTTCCTTGGATAAGCTCATCAAGGACTGGCTGAATATCGGTTTGAATTTGGCGATACTTTTTAGCGAGTCCTTTGAGGCGACGTTTGAAGAGTACCGTGAATGTGACTTGGACTGACATATCAGACATTGATACCGTCCCAGAGTTCCGATATGGGAAAGGTTTGTCCCGCTTTGGCTTGGTGGAGGGAGGCTTTCAGATCGGCGAGGATTTGCTCGTTGGAGTCGGTATCTGAGTCAAAATCTGAGTCGAAGTCTGGGGCGATCGCGGATTGTGTCCGACTGGTCAAAAATTCCAGAAATGCCAGCGTTTGCTCTAAAAGTGGCTCAGGAGTCCGTTCGATCGCTTCGAGAAGGCGTTGTTTAATCGGCGACATAAGACTACCTCTATTATTATTGATTTTTTCTGCCGTCTGGCATTGTGGTGCCGGCCATACTTGCTCGATCGATACTAGCGCCATCTATATTAGCATTGCGGAGGTTGGCATCGGAAAGATTGGCATCTCTCAAGTCGGAAAATCGCAGGTCTGCACCGTCGAGATTTGTCTTTGTCAAGTTAGCTTTTCTGAGGTTAGCGTTGCTGATTCTCGCTCCTACTAATTCGGCTCCGCTTAAGTTTGTGCGAGCTAGATTGGTGTTGACAAAATCTGATATCTCGAACCGACTACCGCTGAGGTTGGCATCTGATAAATCTGCTCCTGTAAGGATGGGATTTTTTAAGTTAATGTTAACTAATTTTACGGCTCGGAGGTCGCAGCGGGAGCAGCTTTGAGTTAGCAGCAGCATTTCGACGTTGGCGTTGATTTGGTCAATTTGTTGCTGGGAGAAATTTTCGGCAAATTCTGGGGAGACGTAGCCGAGCTTTTTGGGGTCGTTTGCTTTTGGTTGGGGTGTTTGGATTGGGGGTGTTTGGATTTGTTGGGGTGTTTGGATTTGTTGGGGTGTTTGTGGTTGGGGTGTTGGGATTGGTTGGGGTGTTGGGATTGTTTGGGGTGTTGGGATGGGTTGGGGTGTTGGGATTGGTTGAGGTGTTGGGATTGGTTGGGGTGTTTCTATTTGCCCGATCGCACTTAGTTGCAGCCCCACCTTCGGCAAATCGAGAGTTGCTGCAAAAATTAGTAGGGCGATCGACATTATTGTGAGTTTTTTCATAAATCTATAACTTTTTGTTTGCCCAAATACTATTTATATGGTATAATACCTCGAAAAGTGAACACCCTACATTTCGCTAAATAGATCGAAATTCAGATAAAAAACTTCGGAACCATCAGGTGCGCGAATTAACTTTTCTATTACCGGAGGCAGTTGCTGTTGACGGTACAATTCGGGAATCTCGCAGAAGCTTTCTTCGGTAATTTCCAAAATTTTTGGCATATCAGGAAGGGGAATCCCCAACCGATCGCTTTTATTTAAGGTACAAATAATCAGGTATTTGCACTCAGCCATGCTCGGACTGCTGGGAAATATTGTGGATAAATTAATTATGGTAATCAGTTCTTCTTGATGCCGCAGTAAACTATTACCGTTAGGTAAAATGCCGTAGGCATTAAAGTTTTTAACAATGCGCTCCACTCGTTCAATAGCAACAGCATAATAAATTTTTCCTATTTCAAAGGAAACAAATTTTTTAGGGGCAATTCTAACAGTGGCTTGTTTATTGCTCCGAAATCGGCGATTGTAATTGGCGTGAGTCATTCGATTTTAGATTTTAGATTTTAGATTTTAGATTTTAGATTGAGGATTATTGGATTGAGGATTGAAGATTATTGATTTTATCTCAACTCCCTTGGCATCTGAATTATTCATCTCTCTCTTCCCTTTCTCTGTATCCTCTGCGTCCTCTGCGGTTTAATCATTCCGATACAACCGGAATTGATATTAGGTTTTAAATTGAAAAATATTGGATTTTAGTAGGTGAGTCGGCTGCGTAGCTTCCCACTATAATTAGCGTACTCAATTACTTTTGAGCTAAGTTTTGTTTGAGATTAGGGATTATTTGAGTGGAGATTTGAGATTTTGGCTTAAATTATTGAGTGGTGGATTAATTTGGGGATAGCTTGTAAAAGTTGGGCTTCGCTGTAAGGTTTGGTGAAGTATTGATTTGCGCCTAATTCCATTGCCATTTGCCGATGTTTTGCCCCGCTACGGGATGTCAGCATAGCTACGGGAATCTTAGCAAACCGCTCAGTCGATCTGATCGATCGCAACAATTCAAATCCATCCATCCGCGGCATTTCAATATCCACGATCGCCAAACTGCAATCAAGACCATTTTGCAACTTTTCCAGGGCATCCACGCCGTCTTTAGCCTGTACCACCCGGTAGCGAGCACGAGTCAGCGTCAGAGACAGCAACTGGCGAATGGTATAGGAATCATCCACTACCAAAATCTGCGGTGACTGACTCACACTCGCCGGTATCTCCTGCACTTTACCGGAGATAGCGGCGATCGAACTATTTACCACAGGTTGCCGCACCAAATCGTCCACATCCAGAATATTCACCACGCGCCCGTCCCCCAAAATCGTAGTCCCCAAAACGCCGCGAGGCTTGGATAGAGGCGGTGGCAAAGGTTTAACCACAATTTCCTGCTGACCGATCAGCCGTTCCACGGCCACCGCCAGCATTCCTTCGGTAGAAGCCAAAACCAGGACAGGAATTTCGTCTTGGGTCAAAGGGTCAGGAGAGGGGGCATCCGGCCCGACGACGCTGTATTCGAGCAAATCTTGCATTCTCACCAAACGAATAAATTCCTCCCGCCACCACAGCATTGGCTGATTGCCGGCAATGTGAACTTCCGAGGCTTTAATGTGCAGAATTTCCTCGACTGCATCAAGCGGCACTGCTATTTTATTGTGATCGGTTTTCACCATCAAAGCATCAGTAATCGACAGCAGCAGTGGCAGTTTAATGATAAAACTCGTACCTTTTCCCAGGCGAGAGTCTACCTTCACAGTTCCCCGCACAGTCCGCAAATTTGTTCGCACCACGTCGAGCCCGACTCCCCGCCCCGAAAGGTCGCTGACCCCTTCAGTAGTGCTGAAACCCGCCCAAAACAGAAAATCGTAGAGTTCGGCAATGGAAAAGTCTTGAGCTTGTTCCTCCGTAGCCAAACCCTTTGTGACAATTTTACGGCGAATCATTTCCGGGTCAATGCCTTTGCCATCATCGGCGACAGTAATAATAGTTTGGCCGCCTTGGTGGCGGGCTTCTATTTCTATTTGACCGCTGGCGGGCTTGCCGCTTGCTTTCCGAACTTCGGGCATTTCGATGCCGTGGTCGAAAGCGTTTCTCACTAAGTGTATTAAGGGGTCGCGCAAAGCGTCGAGCAAACTTTCGTCAATTTTGGTATCTCTTCCCACTAGCAGCAGGTTGACATCCTTATCGTATGTGAGACACATCTCCCGGAGCGCTCTGGGCAAGTGATCGACGGCGCGACTGAAACTCACGACTCGCAACTGCATGACGCGGCTGCGTAGTTGTTCGGTAATGCGGCGCAGTTGGTCGGTACTGCGCTCGAATTTCATGGCTAAGGTGTCTAATTTGGTGGCGGATTGAGAAATTGCTTGGGCAGTTTCGATGACTTCTGCGGCTGTCGAGTGGAACTCTGTATAACGATCCATCTCTAAGATATCGAAGTGAGCATGAACCGGAGAGGATTTGCCGTTAGCAATCATGGGGAATTCTGTTTCTGCAGCAGCAAGTTTTCCCAATCCAGAGTTCCCGTTTCCCCCTCTCCACTCTGCAAAGCTCAGTCTGTCGTATTCTTCTCGCAACTGGCCGCCGAATTGGTTCAAATCTACGATGTTGCGGCGGATGCGCTTGACTTCGCCGCGCAGTTCGGATTCTTGAAGTTCTAGATTTGTACGGTTGATGACTAATTCTCCGACTAGATTCACTAATTCTGTCAAGCGTTCTAAGTCTACGCGGATTGTCGGCCTTTGCGCGTTGGGGAGTGGGGAAGAGGGGGAGGGGGAGATTTCGGGGGGAGTGGGAGAGGGGGAGAGTGGGAGAGTGGGAGAGGGGGAGTGGGGGGGAGTGGGGGAGATTTCGGGGATGTCGATCGCCCTTCCTTCCAATATTTGTTGGCGTGCGGTTTGCAAGTTTTGGGCGATCGCCCAACCCTCGGATTGCAACCGTTGTAGAGTCAAGTTTGGAGAGTCGATCAAATCTCTGATGGCTGCGGCGACTTTCCCAAAATCCGGCAATTGCAGCATTCCAGCCAAACCGGAGAGTTGGTAGTAAACCTGGTTGAGGGCGGTGACGCTTGTTGTCAAATCTGCCTCGGAAGCTTGGGAAAGCTCGGTTTCTAGGCGATTGAAGAGTGCCGGCACTTGCTGTTCAAAAATCAGTTTCAGGGTTTCCGAGGCGGTGGATTGGTTGGCTGCGGGGACTGGGGGCTGTTCTGACTCGCCGTACTTGGCCTGAAACTGATCGAAAATTTGGGCTATCGCCTCCAAGTTTTCCGTTTGATCCGGAGTTGTGACATCGGAGTGTTGAACTGATTCGATCGTAATCTTTTTGAGAGCATCCACCCCCTGCAGCAAAACACTCACAGTAGTCGGTTCCAGGGCTGACAAGTCTGTGCGATCGCGCAAAATGACAAAACAGTCCTCCAGCGTGTGAGCCGCCGCCGACACGTTTTGAAAGCCCAACATCGAACCCGCACCTTTAATCGAGTGAGCCGCCCGAAACATTTCTTTAACTGCCGCTTGTCGCTCTTTCAAACCCGCAGCTTCCATCGCCAGCAGATTTGTTTCCATTGACTGGAGAAACTCTTCGCATTCTGCCGTAAAAGCATCTATTAATTCGTTTAAATCGTCATCATTCATATGAGCGGCCAAGATAAGCGGCCAGTAGTTTTGAACTCTTACCGATAACCTCGGTTCTTTGCTAATCGTTTGAACTCAAGGAATTTTCTAAGGAATTTTCTTTCGTTATTTCCGATCGCAAGCCAAGTTGTTGCCGCACTGCTTGCAATGATTTTCCTCTTTTTGCCTTCGGGCGATCGCTTGGAGGTGGCACATCGTCAGCCGAAATAACTGGTTTTTTTAGAGCAGCAAGGAGTTGGTTTAATTCTTCTTGAAGTTCTTCCACTGATTCTCCAAAAGGTGCGGTTTCTTTTTCAGAGCAGGCTGCGATCGCACCCTTATCGTCATAATACACCGTGCGAATTGTGTACCCGCCATCCTCAAAAAATACTCGATAATCCCAGTTCATCATAGTTCTTCCTCTGCTCCTTGAAATATGTATCTATTCCCCTGCTTGCCAGCGATGCGCTCTATACTGACAATTTTAACTTGCTTGTCAACGTTGTACAAAATGCGATATACACCCAATCTCAATTCCCATTCTGCTGTATTATTTGGACGCAGGGCTTTCCGGTTGCGCGTCTCAGTAGCGGGTTCATAACAAAGGTTAGCCTCAATACCGTCAACAATTACATTCTGTTCGTGTTTCTTAAACCACTGCAAATCCTCAATCGCTTGGTCTGTAAACTCAATCTCAAACACTATAGCCCCAACCTAAAAGTATTTCAAATACTCATCCATCTTACCATTCATCGCACACTGCCACAATACCCCGAATCCCGACTTCTTCAATAAGTCGGGGTTCTAAAATTACGAACGGAAATTCGCCACCGACTTTTGCAATTGGCCCAGAGAACCAGACAACTCGTCCAAAGATGCTTTTACATCCGCACCTTTTTGTGCGGTAGTATTCGCAATCTCGTTGACTTGCTGCATACTATTAGCAATTCCCTCAGCCGAAACAGTTTGCTTGGCAGATGCGCTAGTAATATTCTGTACCAAAGCATTCATTTCTCGACTAACTTCGATGATGGCATTGAGGTGAGTTTTAGCTTCGCTTGCCAGCTTAGTGCCTTCCACTACCTCCAGCGTCCCGGATTCCATTGCCTTCATCACGCGGCTGATTTCTTCTTGAATTGTACCGACAATTTCCGAGATTTCCTCAGTAGCGCCGGCGGATCTTTCTGCTAATTTCCGCACTTCTTCGGCAACAACTGCAAAGCCTAAACCTTGTTCGCCGGCTCGCGCCGCCTCAATAGTAGCATTCAGAGCTAATAAATTAGTTTGCGAAGCAAGTTGAGAAATCGAAGTCACAATTTTGCCAATTTGCTGCGAAGATTCGCCCAAACGCTTCATCATTTTCGAGGTAGAGGCGATCGTCAACCGGAGCCCGTTAATGCCTTCGACAGCTCGATCGACCGCCATACCGCCGACTTCAGCCGTTTGAGAAGACTGCTGAGCCACTGTTTCTGCCCGCACCGAAACATCTCGCACGTCGCGGATCGAATTCACAATCCGCTCGATTTCGCGCATGATGGCAGATATTTTTGCTGCTTGAATTTCTGCCTGTTGGGTGAGTTGACTGGTATTTTTAATTGACTCGCCGGTGGCAGATGTTACCTGTTCGGCTAAAGTTTGAATTCCCGTTACCACTTTCCGCAGAGAACCGATTAAGAAGTTGAAAGAGTCGGCGACAGCACCTAAAACGTCGTTAGTCACTTCCGCCCTGACTGTCAAGTCGCCTTGAGCCGCGCCTTTAATTTCTCCCAACAATTTAAGGACTTGCTGCGTCAGAGAATCAGCTTCAGCTTTACGTTCTGCGGCCAATTTTCCTAGTCGTTCTTCTGCCTCTTTGCGCTCGGTGATGTCAAAGCGAATGGCGATATATTTGACTATTTGGCCGCTGGTATCAAAGATGGGGGAGATCGTCGAATCTACCCAGTAGAACGAGCCATCTTTGCGTCGGTTTTTGATTTCCCCTTTCCACACCAAACCGCGAGAAAGTGTCACCCACATTTCTTCAAAAAATGATTTGGGATGGTGGCCGGAATTGACGAGGCGGTGGTTGCGGTGCAGGAGTTCTCCCATGCTGTAACCGGAGATTTCAATGAATCCGTCGTTGACGTAGGTAATCATGCCTTGGACATCAGTCTCGCTGACGATCGCCGATTCGTCTAGGGCATTCTGCCGAGTTTTGAGTTCTTGCAGCAAGCGTTCCTGTGCCTCGGCCAACTGCTGCATTTGCTGCTGGGATGCTCTTTGTTCGGTGACGTTGCGGCAAACGACTACGCCGCCTTTAAGCGCCCCCGTTTCGTCTTTGAGTGGCCGACCGTTAATTTTCACCCACAGGCCCTCTGGCTTGCCTGCGTGGCGGGTAAAAAGGTCTACGTCGTCAACGGCTTCTCCTCGAACCGCGCGCGATAAAGGTATGTCCGCTGGGGGATAGGGAGTTACCGTATCGGGCAAGAATAAACCGTATCTTGCTGACCATTCGTCGGGAAGAGTATCTGTCGAACCCGTGCCAAAAATATCTTCGGCGGCGGGGTTGAACAAAACAAAATTGCCTTTTTCGTCGGCAGCAATTATGCCGTCGCCAATGCTGTTTATTAGCAGTTGCAAGAGATTGCTTTGCTGGCGAAATTGGTCTTCGGAACGGGCTAATTGGGCTGTTGTTTTTTCCAGTTGCACCATCGCCTGTTTGGTTTCGGTAACGTCGCGAGCGACTGCATACATGAGCTTTAGTTCGGTTACAGGTCGCACTTTCCACGACAGCCATTTGTAGGAACCGTCTTTGCAGCGGTAGCGATTTTCATAAGACTTTAATTCAGCGCCGCTAGCTACTTTTTCCGCTTGTTCTATGGTTGATTCGCGATCGTCTGGGTGGACTAAATCGATATAATAGTTGTCTTCAAGTTCATTCGCCTTGTAGCCGAGTGTGTTTTCCCAAGAGGGATTGACGCGCTTGAATCTGCCTTCAAAACCTATAATACAAACCAAGTCTAGGGAAAGGGTAAAAAATCGATCGCGCTCTAGTTCTGCTTTTTTGCGATCGGTAATTTCGATCGCCACACCGCCGACACCGATGGGTTTGCCGTCAGATCCGGGCAAAGGAAAATATGACGCCAGCCAATCTCGCAGGACGCCCGGTTCCTTGGGGGTTGATCCCGACACCTCCATGTTTAAAAACGGTTGGTTAGTGGCGAGAATCTGCTCGAACATCGGCTGTAGAGTATTGACCATTTCTGGTACAATTTCCCTCACCGTCTTGCCGAGGTGTTCGGCAACTGAGGCGCCAGTGGTTTCCGCTAATTTCTCGTTGACTTGCACGAAGCGCAACTGCTCGTCAAAAATAAACATTGAGGCTGGGACGGCTGTGAAAAATGCGTCAAAGCGGGTTTGACGCAAAACTAATTCTCGTTCTAGGGCTTTGCGATCGGTGAGGTCGCGAGCTTCGGGAATCAGCAGCACGACTTTGCCGCTGTCGTCTACGATCGGCTTGAGGGAGAAGTCCACTGTCATCACAGCACCTCCAGCAACGAGCACGTCGGCTTCGTAGCGGACAAATTCGCCGGCGGCGGCTTTTGCGAGCGCATCTTGCGCTTTTTGCTTGGCTTCTGGGGAAATTTGCCACCACAAATTATCTACAAACTGCGTGCCTACAAAGTCTTCGCGCTCCATTCCGGCGGCGGCGAGGGCTGTTTGGTTGACTTCCAAAACGGTTCCGTCTGGTTTGAGCAGCCCCACTAATTGGAACGATTGGTCAAAAATGGCTCGGAACAGTCTTTCGCTATCGCGCAGCATCTCTTCGGCGCGTTTGCGATCGCTGATGTCGCGAGTAACTGTTGCGAACCCCATAGGCTCATCGGTTTCTGGGTGTTTGACTGTAAATAGGGTGAAGTCAACCGGAAAGTCTTCGCCGGTTTGAAAGTTCCTCAAGCGGAATTCACCCTGCCAAAAACCGTCTCGCACAGTAGCCGGCACGATTTCTTCTTTGAAAATCTTACCATTTTCTACTGAGAAGAAGTCATACATACTTTTGCTTTTGACTTCTTCAATATTTCGCAATCCTGCTAGTTTCATTCCCGCGACATTCAGGTATGTTGCCTCTCCCTCCATTGTTGCAGTCCCGATAAAATCTGAGCTGCTTTCTACGAGCGAAATCAATCTTTGCTTTTCGATTTCGGCTTGCTTGCGCTCCGTGATATCGTTGTTAGTTTCTAAAATGGCTTTGGGTTTTCCCTGTTCGTCTCGCTGCAAATTCCAACGACTAAATACGGTGATTTTAGTATCATAATTAGTGGTATGAATTACTTCTCCTTCCCAATAATCCTGCTCTTCTAACTGTGCCAAAATAGCTGCGAAAGGCTGGGGAAAAATGGTGTGCAATAGAGTATGAGTGACTTTGCCCAAGGCTGCTTCTTTTGTCCAGCCGTACATCCGTTCGGCTCCCTGACTCCAATAATTAATCGTGCCGTCCATATCCCGAACGATCAAGCCATCGCTGGCAAGATCGAGCATTTGCAAGTTCTGCTGCAATGCTTCTTCGGCGCGCTTGCGTTCTGTAATGTTGCGGGCGATCGTTGAGACAAATTCAACTTCTGAATTCTCGGATTTGTGGGCAACAATTACTTGAGAAACTGGTATTTCTTCGCCGTCTAAACTCTGCCAAACAGTCTCGCCACTCCACGCCCCGTCCCGGCAAGCTGCGGGGATGCCGACGTTCACAAGAGTGTCGATACTTTTGGGGGATGTCAGGTCAGAAATGCGGATTCCGGTTAAATCTGCGTCAGAGCCAACTCCCAACATTTCTCTGGCTGCGCGGTTGAGATAAATGGCGCGCTGTTGGGAGTCGGCTATGCCTACCCAGTCTGTTGTGGTTTCTAAAATTGCTTTGAACCGCAATAGTTCTTGTTCAGATTTGCGACGCTGTGTGATGTCGCGCGCGAAGCAGAGGATTCCTAAAATGTTGCCTTCTGCATCTTTGAGGGGCAATTTCTGGGTGTCGAAGGTGTGTACTTTGCCGTCGGCTAAGGTGGCTAGGTCGTTGGAGGCCGGCGCGAGGTGGTTGCCGGCCCGGAAGTTTTGGATTTGGTTCTGGGAATCGGTTTCGGCCTGGAAGTTGGCGAAGATTCGATCGACCGATATGCCGATTTCTGCGTCGTCTTTGCCGATAATTTCTGCTTGAGTTTTGCCGAAGGCGGCGGCGAAACCTGCATTGACTAGGGTGTAGCGCAAGTTTCGATCTTTGACGAAAATGCAGTCTGGCGTAGCGTCAATGACTGTTCGCAGCAAGTTTTGGGAGCTTTCTACTTCTGCCAGTGTCTGCCGCAGTTGTTCTTCCATTTCCACGCGATTGGTGATATCTCTAATCGCGCAAACGAGAAATTTCCTGCAGTCGGCATCTACAAAGGTACATTTTTTGGCGGAGACAAAGCGGGTATTTCCTGCTGGGTCTGTGATGGTTTTTTGGATTTCGGTGCTGGTGTTTGTCAAGAAAACTAATTCGTCTTTTTCGCGATATGTCTCTGCTTCCTGTTTGGGCAAAAACTGGTCGTAGCATTTGCCCATTAGTTCTTCTCTGCTGTGACCTAGGTATTGACAAAAAGCATCGTTTAATATTATCCAGCGGTGCTGTTGGTCTTTGACGTAAATGGGGTCGGGGATGCTGTTGAGGATGTTGTTTAAGAATTGTTCTGAGGCTTTTAATTGCTCTTGGACTGCGGTGCGATCGAGAATTTCCTGTTCCAATTGTGCGTTAGTTTGCAGGATCTGCTCGGTTCTTTCATTCACTCGCTGCTCTAGTTCTGCCGTTAGCTGCTGCAATGAGGATTCTGTCTGTTTGCGCTGGGTAATGTCGCGGCCTTCGGCGATGATTTGAAATACTTCTCCTGTTTCATTTAACAGCGGCTTAAACGACACGTCAATTACTGTCACCTGGTTGTTGAATCCGGTGATTTCGTATTCTTCCCGGACAAACTTGCCGGCCGAGACTTGTTTAATGTTCATTTTTAGGCGCTGCTGGTTGGTTGGAGATGATGCCCACCCTGGTGTCAGCCAAAATTTCAGCCCCAGCACTTCTGATGCTTGGAAATCGCCCAATTCTAGCGCTGTCTGATTTGCTTCGATCAGAGTACCGTCGGGCTCCAATAATGCGATCGCTTGAAAAGCTTGGTCGAAGATTGCGTGAAATCGCTGGGTAGTTTCGCTCAGCGCTTGTTCTGTTTCTTTTTTAGAGCTCAGGATTTGCTTGGAACCTACTAAGAATCCGTAGCGGTTGGACAAACTCAAAAAAACGAGCGCCGCCATTACAGTTATCCAATCGAACACAGTTTGTGCCACTGGAGAGTGCGGCAGCCCTAGGTATTCGGCGGCGTGGCCGCTGTGGCCGAAAGCGCAGGTCCAAAATATGGCTGCTGTGGCTGTGGCGAAGATGTCGAACCCGAATTGACGGTTTCGCCACAAACCTAAGCTGATTATCCAGGCGATGGCAAAGTAACACACACAAATAATGCAATTAGCAGCTCCAGCTACCACCGATTGGGAGAAGTCAGGCAACGTCAGGGTGAAAGTCGTTGCGATCCAGGTATAGAGAATTTCGATCATAAAATTAAGGATGGGCAAATAGGATGCGGGCGATCGTTAGTTAAATTTATTGATGGAAAGCCGTTGCAGACTTATCTTTATTGTTGATTTTTACCAGCGTTCGGAATGGGCGATCGCTTCTACATCGACAATCATTAGCAAGCGTCCTTCGGAATTGTACAAACCTTTTAAGAATGGAGCTAGGTCGGGACTGACATCTAGTGCTGAGACAATGCGATCGGGATTGAGAGGTAAAACTCCTTCGACGCGGGAGACGGCTAATCCCAGGCGCATTTTCGACAACAATCTCACGTCTCGTGGATCGGGGGCTTCTACAACTAAGATGCGGCTGTTTGGGTGGTAGGTGTCAACCGACTCAATACCGACAAACAGTCCGAAGTCTGCTGCTGCTAAGATTTCGCCCCGCAAGTTGGTTAATCCCAGCAAAAATGGCTGGGTGTTGGGAACCAGGGAAATCGGTTGTTCCTTGAGGGAAAGGACTTCCCGCACTGCCTCTAATTCTATGCCGAACAGACTGCCTCCTTGACCGAACAGGAGAAATTGCTTTGTTGCACTTGTCTGATGCCCCCCAGCGGGGGGAGCCGTTATTTTCATGGCTTATTTTTAGTTTCTAGTGTACCTTACAAATTAGAGTTTTGCTTTGACCCTAAAGCCGATCGCCGATCGAGTTTTTCAGCATCAGTTTGGGTGGCTCAAAAGTTTCCGTTAAATAAATCTGGGCTGCGGCAAATAAGCAGGTTTCTATCATTAAAGATAAACTTTTATGGGATTCCAAAACCCAGTTTATTAAAAATAACGGGGTTTGTCGGTATAATGTTTTTTGGGAAGTGGTCGATCGCTTTATATTCGGTTTACGCTGAAAGCAAGCGCTGCACTATGTGGACGAGTTGCTGAGGTTCAAACGGTTTGCTGACGTAAGCGTCGGCCCCTAAATCAGTTCCCCAAGCTTTATCGATCTCGGTGTTTTTATGAGTACAAAATACTACGGGCAATTTTGCAGTTGCGCGATCGCCCCGCAATTCTCTGATCACTTCAAACCCGTTCATTCGCGGCATCACTACATCTAAAACGACCAAAGCCGGAGGGGTTTTGCGGATCAGGGCGATCGCCTCTTCGCCGTCGCCCGCCCGGAGCACCTCCAATCCGGCATCTTGAAGAATGCGGCAGATTATTTCTAGTTCGCTCTTTACGTCGTCCACTACTAAAATTTTGGACATGATTCCACACTTCCTTGCTGTTATTGACAGCGGACTATGTTTATTCAGAAGCTGACGCGATCGGCGGCGATGAGACTAGACCGCTTTCGGGACAAATTAATGTACTTCCAAATACAATATAGCCGATCGTATGGCTCAAGGTTAGCTGTCAGCGATAAAAAGCGATAAAAATTTACTTTGGTCACGGAATCGCTCTGAATAAATTAATAGGCAATTAGTAATTGATTCTTGGTAATTCCCTGTTGGAAAACCAACAGCTATTAGTATAGCAATCCTTGCCGAAGTCGTAAATTTTTACCCTACCCCCACCCTCCCCGAACCCGCTCGATCGGGAGTAAGAAATTTACCAATAATTTAGGATGACCATATAAGGATATATGGGAAAAACAAGCCGAATCTTCTACGTTTATTAGCTTGGCTTTCAATGATTTAGTTTGAGGGGGTGCCTAACTGGTGCTAGACAAATTATTTATTCAGCGCCATAAGACGCAATTAAAAAGTACCTATAGCGGTGCTAATCCTGGGAAAACACAAGGTTATTTTTAGGCAAAATACAGCACTAACTCGCTGAAAAAACGCTATACTTTTATTGATTAGATAACTTAAATCTTAGAATACTAACAATAATGTTTAAAGCTTTTTGTTGTGGATATTTTATAATGGCGGGCAAATTCATATCAATTTCGGTAGCATCGAAATAGTAAAATACCGTCAACAGTCAATCGATTTTAGATTTTAGATTTTAGATTTTAGATTGTCAACAGTCAACAGTCAACAGTCAACAGTCAACAGTCAACCATCACGGATGGTGCAACCGGAATCGATCTAATTCATCTGCGTTAATCTGTGTTAATCTGCCTGTATCTGCGGTCAAAAAAAGATAATTTTTTCACCGCAGATGACAAGAGATTGACGCAGATTCACGCCGATGAAAAGAATAGAGATAGGAATAATTCCGATGCTAACAGATTTGATATCAATGGGCCGCGCGACAGTCCCATTTTAGCCAGTAGAGGAGTGTTGGGTTCACCAAAACTGCTACCAGCAGGCGATCGCCATCCTTAAGCTCGATCGTGGACTCAGCCGAAAAGACTGCTGCAAGATGCGGTCAATCGATTTTAGATTTTAGATTTTAGATTTTAGAATAGAAGAAGCGCTCACACTGATAAATCCGGGGGCTGGTGATGAGCAGTCGGAGCTTTTTTCTCGCTTCACGGATGAATCCGGCGGCCCCGGACGAAATTGCTTGATTGTCAAATTAGTCGGTGAGGGAGAGACGGCGATCGGCTATAATAAAGGGCTAGAGGAAAAGAACACGCTCAGACCCGAAAATATGGTTGCCATCCAAAGAAATCTCAACATTGCCGCCCTAGAAGCAGAATACAGTCAAAAAACCCCGCGAGAAATTATCAAATTTGCCCTAGAAAATTTTGACAATATCTCAATTTCTTTCAGCGGTGCAGAAGATGTAGTTCTGATCGATATTGCCTCAAAAATTACCAAAAATTTCCGCGTTTTCACCCTAGACACCGGACGACTGCACTCAGAAACCTATCAGTTTTTGGATCAAGTCAGAAAACATTACGGCATTAAATTAGAAGTAATGTTTCCCGATGCAGCAGAAGTACAAGCCCTAGTAGAAGAAAAGGGATTGTTTAGTTTTTATCAAGACGGTCACAAAGAATGCTGTGGCGTGCGGAAAGTCAAGCCGCTGCGCCGCAAACTGAATACTCTCGATGCTTGGATTACCGGTCAGCGCAAAGACCAAAGTCCCAGTACCCGCAACGGTATTCCGGTTATTGAAGTTGACACTGCATTCTCAACTCCTGACCATGAATTAATTAAATTCAACCCCTTAGCAAACTGGTCTTCGGCAGAGGTTTGGGAATACATTCGCGCTTTGGATGTGCCTTACAACAAGTTGCACGAACGCGGTTTTGTAAGTATTGGTTGCGAACCTTGTACGAAGCCGATATTGCCGAACCAACACGAACGCGAAGGTCGCTGGTGGTGGGAAGAAGCGACCGTAAAAGAGTGCGGTTTGCACGCTGGTAACGCACAAACATAGTAAATCACTCAAGGAGTAAGTAAGGTGGGCTAGGCTCACCAAACAAATAGTAGGGTGCGCTAGGCGCACCTTACCCAAGAATAAATGCACTTCACATAAATCGTAGCCGAAGAATTCGCAATTAAAATAAACACAAATTAAGCAGAGCTTGCCCTTGAAATTTGATATAATGAGCGACATGGCGAATAAATGTTAGCCGAAGAATTCGCAATTAAAATAAACACAAATTAAGCAGAGCTTGCCCTTAAACTTTGATAGAATGATCGACATTCACAAAAGTTTTTAAAGTAGGTACTATATGCTCGCGTCTACTAGCGAATTGCTGAACACGGCATTGAGAAATGGTTATGCGATCGGCGCTTTTAACGTCTACAACCTCGAAGGAGTAAAAGCCGTCATCAATGCGGCCGAAGCGCTGGACAGTCCTGCTATACTGCAAATTCACCCCAGCGCCCTCCAATACGGCAAATCGCCTTTAGTCGCGCTGTGCATCAAAGCGGCCCGCAAATCTTTAATGCCGATCGCAGTACACTTAGATCACGGCACCTCAGAAAAAGACATTCACCTCGGCTTAGCTGCGGGCATTAAATCAATTATGGCAGACGGTTCTTTTTTGCCATACGAACAAAACTTAATATTTAGCCGGGAAATGACTAAATTAGCCCACGCTAACGGTGCGGCAGTGGAATCAGAAATCGGCAGAATTAGTGGCAGGGAATACGGTTTGACCATCGATGAGAAAGCCGCAAAAATGACCGATCCAGTAGCAGCAGTAGAGTTTATCAAAGAAACTAAGGTGGATTTTTTAGCCGTAACAATTGGTAACGTTCACGGCAAATATTTAAGCGAACCAAAACTTGATTTTCCGCGTCTGGCAAAAATCCGGGCTGCTGTTTCAGTGCCGTTAGTGATGCACGGTGCTAGCGGTTTGCCGGAATCAATGATTCATCAATGTATTGAATTCGGAGTATCGAAATTTAATGTGAATACAGAAGTTCGCGAAGCTTATATGGGCGTGTTAAAAAGTAGCATTTCTTTGTCAGATCCGGATTTGTTGGAAATAATGGAAAAAGCTATCGATGCCATGCGATGGGTCATTTCTGACAAACTGCAACTTTTCGGTTCTGTCGGTAAAGCTTATTTGCATTACTCTCTCGATACCGATGACTTGACCGAAAAGAGTACCACCAACCAACAAACAAGCCGCAACCAATCAAGTTTTGATCGAATGTTAAAGCCTGTGTATAGTGAGGCTTTCAGTCTTCTTGTGAAGTAAAAAAAACTCCAGTCCTGACTGCGAACCCGTTTTTAGTCAGGACTTCAGTGCTCTCTAACCGTTTAAAAATCGATCGGGATCGATGCCAGATTCCCGCAGCCGCCGAATTAAAGACTGCAATTGAGCTTCCGCTTGTTGAGCCCTAGATTCCGCTGACTCGGCCCGCTGCCGTTGCTGTTCCGCTTCAGTCAGAATCCAATTGCCATCAACATCATACCAGCGCAGCCACAGTCGATCGATTCCCTGAAACTCTCCTTGCCACAAACCCAAGCCCAAACTTAGATCAGCAATCCACACTCGCGACTCGGGCAATTCTAATTCTTGATAGTGTCCGCCCTTCAATTCAAACACTCGCAACCTGTTAGTATAGCGGCTGAAGACGGCATAAATAGGAACCCGCAAAATTTGCTCGTAAACCTCCCATTTTCTAGGCGGTTCCTCCTTCGTCTCCCGATCCAAAACTTGCCCGTTACCCGCAGCGTTTCCCGACTGAAGTGGCAATTTTTCCTCATCGGTATTGTCGCCTAAATCTTCTTTTTCCGTTCCCGGCGAAAGCAGTTCTACAATTACAAAAGGATTCACGCCTTCCTGCCAAGTAACATAACTCATCCGCAGTTCGGATCGATCGTAAAGTCGGGGAACTCCCACAACTCCAAACCAATCCGGCCGCTTGTGCCACAGAGTGTGATGCACGTCATAATAAAGGTTCATGTCGGTGCCGCTAAATATCTCAGAAGCCGGATAATTCCGAGGCCGAAACGTCAGGCTCAACAACTGCGGCTGTAAATCGTGAAATTCGTCAGGCAAACCAGGTTCCTCCGGGTCTTCGCTGGGTAAATCATACATCGTCGGCAGCGTTTCTCTGGGCGATCGCGGCGGATCTGTTTGCGGCACAGGATATTTAAAAGGAAACATATAATATTGAGAAATGACTGCATTTATGCTAACATCACGGGAACATCCCAATGAGAGCTTTCACAGGAATGCAAGCCGGAGAGCTAGAAGCGAGATATATCGGCTTTGCTGTGCGGGACGATCGCACTCCTAGAAAAGGATTTTAACAAAAATGGGATGATTCCCTTTTCTTCCTCTGTGCTGTGAAGTTAATCTAAAATCTAAAATCTAAAATCTAAAATCTAAAATCGACTGATCCGAAATTCTGCACTATGATCGACATTCCTCAACTGATTGCTCAAGAACTTTCCATTAATCTGTCTCAAGTCAATAATGCTCTGGAACTTTTCGCAGAGGGAGCAACTATTCCGTTTATTGCCCGGTACCGCAAAGAACGCACGGATTTGCTGAATGAAATTCAGTTGCGGGATATATCAGATCGCTTCACCTATCTGACGGAAATTGAAGAGCGCAAAAAGTCGATTTTAGATACGATTAGCTCTCAGGGAAAACTCACAGAAGAACTGCAATCTAAAATCGAATTGTGTTTGCAAAAAAACGAACTCGAAGACCTTTATCTGCCTTACAAACCCAAGCGGCGGACGCGAGCGACAATTGCTAGGGAAAAAGGTTTGGAACCGCTGGCGAATTTTATCAAAGGTCTGAACTTACCGACGGCTAAACCAGCAGACTTTGAGGCGGAAGCAGCTAAATACATTTCCGAAGAAAAGGGAGTGAAGACAGCAGAAGAAGCTCTCAAAGGTGCTGCGGATATTTTGGCGGAAGCGGTTTCGGAAAAAGCAGAATTGCGGGCTTATTTGCGAGAATTTTTGATGAAAACCGGAGTTTTTGTCTCGAAAATAAAAGATGATTTCCCGGAAGGAAGCACTAAATTTGAAATGTACCGCAATTATCAAGTTGCAGCGAGAAGCGTTCAGTCGCACAATATGTTAGCGCTGTTTCGCGGGGAAACGGAAGGGGTTTTAGATTTGGAACTGGCTTTTGATGAATCCGCAGTAATGGCTTATTTGGAAGGTCAGGAAATTAGAACTAGGATACCGGAAGTTAAAGAGTTTTATCGATCGACCTTGAAGGATGCCTTCAACCGACTGATGAAGACTTCGTTAATTACAGAAGTACGATCGCACAACAAAGCCGTCGCTGATATCGAGTCCATTGCCACTTTTGAAACCAACCTCCGCGAGTTGCTGCTGTCGGCGCCGGCGGGAATGAAACCCACACTGGCGATCGATCCGGGATTTCGCACCGGGTGTAAAGTTTCGGCCCTCGATGAAACCGGGCAATTTTTAGAATATCAAGCAATTTTTCCCCACCAAGCAGCCGCTCAGCGCCAGCAAGCTGGTAAAATTGTCAAGCATTTAATTGAAAAATATAAAATTGAATTAATCGCGATCGGCAACGGTACAGCTTCCCGCGAAACAGACGAATTTGTTTCGGAAGTTTTGGCAGAAATGGACAGGAAACCGATTAAAGTCATGGTGAATGAATCCGGTGCATCGATTTATTCCGCAAGCGAAGTGGCGATCGCCGAATTTCCCGATCTCGACATCACCGTTCGTGGCGCAGTCAGCATCGGACGGCGCTTGCAAGATCCCCTCGCCGAACTCGTGAAAATCGACCCGAAATCAATAGGAGTCGGCCAATACCAGCACGATGTTGACCAAAAACTGCTCAAAAAGAAACTCGACGAAACAGTCGAAAGCTGCGTTAATTATGTCGGAGTTGACTTAAACACAGCCTCGAAAGAACTGCTGACATTTGTATCGGGAATGACGGCAACTGTTGCCAAAAATATCGTCAATTACCGCAACGAAAACGGCGCATTTAAAAATCGCCGCCAACTCCTGAAAGTTCCCAAACTCGGGCCAAAAGCTTTTGAACAAGCCGCCGGGTTTCTCCGCATTCGCGGCGGCGAAAACCCCTTGGACAATACAGCAGTTCATCCAGAAAGTTATCCTGTAGTGCAGGCGATCGCCAAGGATTTAGACTTGCCGCTGACAGGGATAACACAAATATCGGAAAAAATCAAGACTGTAAACATCAAGAAATATGTCACCGAAAAAGTCGGAGAACCAACACTCAGAGACATTATTTCCGAACTAGAAAAACCGGGAAGAGACCCGCGAGCCGAGTTTAAATATGCCACTTTCCAAGCAGGAATCAAAGAAATCTCCGACTTGCAAGTTGGGATGGAATTAGAAGGCATAATCACGAATGTAGCTAACTTTGGAGCCTTTGTTGATGTGGGAGTGCACCAAGATGGTTTGGTTCATATTTCTCAATTAGCCGATCGCTTCGTAGATGACCCCAAACAGATTGTTAAAGTCGGACAAGTGGTGAAAGTGCGGGTTTTGGAGGTGAATGAGAAGTTAAAGCGGGTTAGTTTGACGATGAAGCTGCAAGAAAAACCGCAACCGCAAAATGGCAATAGCGCGAGGCTTCCGGCCCCGCGCCGACGTTAAAATTTTGGGGGAAAGGTGAAAAAGGGCGATCGGCTATAATTGTGTAGTCCTCACCAACCTCCAAATTATATGGTTGCAAGTAAAAGCGACACCTACGTCTCTCCTGAAGATTATTTAGCCGCTGAGAAAGTCAGTCCGATCAAACACGAGTACAGGCAAGGTGAAATCTATGCAATGGCAGGGGCAAGCAAAGCTCATGTCATCATTTCCGGAAATGTGTTTGCACTGTTGAGAAATCATCTTCGGGGAAGTGGCTGCATACCTTACATCGCAGATATGAAAGTTCGGAAGGAGACATCTAATTTTTTTTACTATCCCGATGTAGCGGTGACTTGCGATGAACGGGACAGAAATACTGCTGAAGATTTCATTATCTACCCCTGCTTAATTGTGGAAGTTTTATCGCCGACAACAGCGGCTTTTGACAGAGGCGATAAATTTGCTGATTACCGCACTTCTGAAAGTTTGCAAGAGTATGTATTAATCAATCAAGAAAGAGTTAGTGTAGAGTGTTTTCGTCGGAATGCAGAGGGTTTGTGGGTGCTTTATCCTTACACTCAAGGGCAAGAAGTTCAGTTTGCTAGCGTTAATTTTAGCTGTGCGATAGAGACATTGTATGAAGATGCGATCGAGATTGGTTGATTTTAATTACTCCTGAATCACTGATGTTGATATGATTGAACCGCGAAGACGCGAAGGACGCGAAGGAAGAGAATAGAAGAAGAAGCTGGTAATGGCTATTTTTTCTTGCTGGCTTTCCAAGTGCCGCCGTAGAAGTAAAAAGGATTGTTTTTACTTACCGATTCCCAACATTTAAGACATAAAAAAAACCACTGCCCCGACTCGTCATACCGGGCGCGGTAGAGAGTCGGGGCAGATTGGGAACAGCGATCGCAATATTTGATTCTGATTGCCCTGGCCATTGTTACTCAGTTTCAAACAATAACGGACTCTTGAGGGCGGGCGAATATCATGCGGCCGGCGCTGGTTTGCAGGGCGCTGGTAACTACGACTCTGGCTTCGCCGCCGACATAGCTGCTTCCTGCTTCTACGACAACCATTGTGCCGTCATCCAAGTAACCGATTCCCTGAGAGGGTTCTTTGCCTTCTTTGCGGATTTTTAGTTCGATCGTATCTCCCGGCAAATAAGTCGGGCGCACCGCATGAGTCAAGTCGTTGATATTCAAAACCGGCAGTTTTTGGACGGTAGCTACTTTCGACAAGTTGTAATCGTTGGTGAGCAAAATGCCGTCGATATCCAAGGCGAAGCGGACTAATTTCGCATCGACTGTGGCAATATCTTCGTAGTCAGCCGAGTGAATTTGAATGCGTTCTGGATATGTTTCTTTGATGCGGTTGAGTACATCTAAGCCGCGGCGCCCGCGCACTCGCTTTTGATCGTTGGCGGAATCAGCTATCAGTTGCAGTTCTTGGAGTATGAATTGCGGGATAATAATTTGACCTTCGAGGAAACCTGTTTCTAACAGGTTTTCGATCCGGCCGTCAATAATGCAGCTAGTATCGACAACTTTGGCAGAGGCTGGTTTGAATGTTCCTTCGGCTACCAACACCGTGTCAAAGCTTTTGGGGTTGATCAGCCGCAAGAAAGCGCGGCCGTGGGTGTCGGTCAAACTGACGCCTGTGAAGCCGAACATGACGCTACCCAAGACTGCGACTAGAGGTTTGATGAAACCGAACTCGCGGGGAATCGGCAGCAAGAATAGCGGAGCCAGCATTAAGTTTGCTACTAGCAGTCCGATGATTAAGCCGATCGCCCGCGTCAGCAGCATCTCCACTGGCATATCGCGGACTTGTTTTTCCAGGCGCCGGTAGGTTGTTTGAGCCACTAATCCCAGCACGAAGCCGATTAATGCTCCAAAGGAACCTAGTACAGAACTTAAACCTTGTATATTTGTAACTTGCTCCAGCAGCTCTGTCGGCAGGAGTTCGACTCCGTAATAGCCAATGCCTCCGCCTGCGATTACGAATGAGATAATTATGATTGCGTCTAGCATTAGTTCTAGGTTAATGAATTTATTCACATTATATCTTTCCGGTGCTGATACTTGTTTTCATGCTTTGGTCGGATATCGCCATATTTACTCAGGAATTTTCATAAACTTATATTTCGCGGTTGTACCCTTTGGGGGATGTGCCAGGGAGTCGCTCGGAATTTACCACGCCCCACCGCAAGCAGGCACGAGGTGCGAATAGACCGCCATGCGGGATGTCCGGGAATGGTGGCCGATCTAAACCGGTACGACGTTAAATTAAAAGAGCCGTAGCTTGCGGGGCGGGACGCCATCGTTCGCAGCGCTTTTTTGGTAAGAAAATGTCATAATATACATAATTATTCATGATTGTTTAATTAAAACTTTAGATTTGAAGTTGCGCTTTCGGCTTGATATGTAATGAACCCTCCCACAGATTATTTAACATTTGAATTAAAAAAAAGTGTGCAAGCGGCAAATTCCGGGATTCCCAGTTCGGCTTACCTGCACATACCTTTTTGTCGCCGCCGCTGTTACTACTGCGATTTTCCGGTTTTTGTGGTGGGCGATCGCAAAAATGGCGAGAATTCCGGCACAATTGTGCAATACGTTGCTGTACTGTGTCAAGAAATTCAAGAAACTAAAAATTTAGGCGCATCTCTGAAAACAGTTTTTTTTGGTGGCGGCACGCCTTCGCTGCTTTCTGTCAGTCAGTTGAGCAATATTTTAGAGACTCTCGACGGCAAATTTGGGATTGATGCTGGGGCGGAAATTTCTATAGAAATAGATCCGGGTACGTTTACTTTAGAACAGTTGCGGGGATATGCAGCGGCGGGAGTAAATCGAGTTAGTTTGGGAGTGCAAGCTTTTCAGGATGAATTGCTGCAAGCTTGCGGACGATCGCACTCTGTCGCTGATATTTTTGAAGCAGTGGAAATAGTGCGATCGGCTGGTATTGTCAATTTCAGTTTAGACCTAATTTCGGGACTGCCTCACCAAACTTTAGAACAGTGGGAAGCCTCCCTGAAATCGGCAGTGGAAATTTCCCCGACTCACCTGTCGAGTTACGACTTAATTGTTGAGCAGGGAACTGCTTTCGGGCGCTACTTTGAAGCAGGCGCGCAGCCGCTACCAGCAGATGAAACCGCTGCTGGAATGTACCGTTTAGCGCGGGAAATTCTGACGGGTGCTGGCTACGAACATTACGAAATTTCTAATTACGCTCGCGATGGCTATCAGTGCCGCCACAACCGCGTTTATTGGGAAAATCGCCCTTATTACGGTTTGGGAATGGGGGCGGCGAGTTACGTGGAAGGCCGGAGGTTGACTAGACCTCGCAAAACTCAAGAATATTATCAGTGGGTGCGATCGATCTCTGGCCTCAATTCCCCAGCAACTCCTAAAATTGGGGGGGAAACCCAGCAGGATATTTACCCAGCAATTGAGCAAAATTTTCCCGTCTCAGAAAATGACGTTTTGTTAGAAACGCTGATGCTAGGTTTGCGTTTAGCAGAAGGAGTTAGCCTGTCGGCGCTGACTCAAAAGTTTAGTCAGCAAACGGTTGATAAAATTTGGCGTTGTTTGCAGCCCTACTGGCGGCAAGGATGGGTGGAAATTATCACGGAGGATGAGGCGATTCCCTACGGGATAGCTCCGCTTCACGCAACTTTCGGCGAGGCCGCGAAACTGCCGCTTTCGGGCAATTTGAGGTTGAGCGATCCGGAAGGTTTTTTATTTTCTAATACAATTTTAGCCGATTTGTTCAGCCAGTTAGGCGAAAATAATTAGCTCTGTCTGAGGAAGTATACCCCCCGGCAAGCGCGAGTGGCAGTAAAGCCGGGGCCGCCAATGCGATCGGAAGCAAATTAAATTGCTCCCTCGCTTTATACTGTCAAAAATAATATATTTTCTATCGATCCCTCAACAAAACTTAAGGCAAAGTAAGCCTTCAGATAGAGGCCACGACTGCACTTCAGCCGTCATACTTAAGACTGAACATTTAAAAAGTAATTTAATGAACACTTTAACTATCGAGCGCAACCAAACCCAAAAGCAGCCCTGCCTTGTAATTAGCGATCGCGGTTGCAATCCGGCTTCCAAGTGTAATTTTTGCGGTCACTACCAACAGGCAAGAGGTTCAGTCGGTCACTGTCAATTGTTGAATGCACCTGTTAGAGGAGGATGGAAATCTTGCACTTTAGCAATGCCGGCTTTTGCACCTTCTTGGGAATAGGGGGAAGGCGCTGATGTTTCCCCGGAGAAATTTATTAATTAACCCAAAGAATGTAAAAAAAATGTATAAAAAATTCTGTTTTAACTGGGAATCTGCTATAATAAGCTTAGGCCTCTCGCGCCTCTATCGCACAATTGCACAAACAAGTTAAAAAGATGAATTTGACACTGACTCAGGTAATTTCCGAACCTCATACGCGCATTTTGTGTTGGTATCTAAATAATACTAGCAAAGTGCAAATCGCTCGCATTACAAATATTCCTAATTGGTATTTTGAGCGGACAGTGTTTCCGGGGGAACGTTTTTTGTTTGAAGCGCTGCCGGAAGCTCAGTTAGAAGTTTGTAGGAGTGCGGAGACGGGTGCGATTGTGTGCGAGCGAATTTTGTGCGATCGGCTGCGAGTTGAAGAATTAAGCACGGCTGATTGAAGATAATTCCCCAGACTTACCAACGAGAGGTAGAAACCCGGTTTTTTTTCAGAAACCGGGTTTCTCTGTATGATTATAAAAACTCGGTTCGCGATCGCACTTGTGACATCATAAACCCGGTTTCTTCGTATATTTCTCGTTACTTATACCAATTAACTAGGAAGTTGCACTTACATATAGCCTCAAGGATATAATCCCAACCACAAAGAGAGAAAACATCTTCGATTATCAGAGATTTGATAATTACATCCACCTTTTGTTTAAGTTTATCTAAACTAGAATAGTTTTCCCATTTTATGTCTAGTTTTACATATTCCCACAATCTCTCAATTGGATTTAACTCGGGACTATAGGCGGGCAGATATAGAGAGTATTTGACATCGGGTAATTCAGGACTTATGCAGCTTGCAAACCAAAACACTAGCTATGGAGATGCTGCGTAAGTCCCGAAGAGAAAGGTTTAGGCCCAGAGATTAGGCTTCCATTGATGGCGGATAGCTTCAACCAAAAGTCCTTCTGGGTTCCGCACCGTTCCCCGCTGCTGATTTTCTGCAACAACCGCCATTGCATCCCGTACCACCTCAACGCTGGTAGTGAAAAGGAAGTTTTTGAGCCTGAGATTCAATTTGAATCCGGCTGCTTCTACTTCTTGCAAAATGGTATTATGGCGATCGCTTGCGGGAACTGGTTGAGTCTTGGCCGAATTCGGATCGGCCTGAGCTAAGGTCATTAGATGATCCAGGCGATCGACACCGTAAGAATCAGCAAAGTCTTTAGCTACCTGTATGTAGTTAATCAGTGATGTCATATTTAAGCCCTCTTGGTTCTTTAACTTACTAAACTCAGAGTAATCTCCACTTAGTACCCCAAGCCTAGAGGGGCTCAATAAAGCCTGAAAGTCCTATCAACTCTGGCTATGTAGCTTGGGAAGCGTTTGGGTCTACCCCAAACGTTTTTTGTATAAATTCCTTAGAATGGGTATATGCAGTTTGGGGTAGGCTTGGGTTAACCCAAACCAGTTCAGAAAACTTCTGTAAGTAATTAAATCTATGGGGCGGACGGATAACTGGGGAGACGAGCCGCTGAAGCGGGCGAAGCATCTAATAAAGTTTCTAGTGTCTTATAACAATCACAGTCGCAGCAATTTGTCCGCAGATTGGCGAAATGAAAACAGTGATCGCCCTGAGTTAGACATCAGGACAACTCTGTTGGATCTGGCATGGCTGCTTTACCCTGAACGCATCAATTCAAATCGTGACTCCAAAGCAAAGAAAGAAAAACCTGAAATTCAGACTACAATTGACTACCTCAAAGAATTAGACATTGTGCGGGAGAACAGCCCGTCTGGTGAAAAAAGCCAGGGGATACGGACTTTCACGTTTATCCTTTGGCACGCAAGCCGTGTAGAGCATAATCTGAGACAGTTGGAGTTAGCCTGGGGAAACCGCCCCAAATCAGAAAAGTCTAAAACTGACAAAACCGCATCAGTAAGCATTCCACCGAAATCTGATGGTGCTAAAAAAGAACTAGCTCCACAACTTGAGTCCACGATAAAAACTTATCTTTCTAAATCTTTTAGTGCTGATAAATTTGCTGAATTAGATCAAGCTGGCGAACCGGAAACAGGTGGAGAGCGTCGCACAGAACTAAAACAAGTTTTTATTGACCTTGAGGTTAAATTCTATAAGAGGATAAACCCCCGTGATTGGAGTATAGAAAAATTTTTACAGTCAGGGAGTAGACTTCCTTTACTCGATCGTGATGACTTCTTGGTTGAGGGAAGTGATAATTATTCTGCAATGAAATGTCTCCTTAAGGAGAAATGGCTTAAAGTTGTAATTATTGGTGGTCCTGGTCAGGGCAAGTCCACTTTAGGACAGCAAATTGCTCAAGTGTATCGTGCCAAATGGCTCGGTACATCTTATGATTTTGCGGATCAGATTAAGGTTGAACGCATTCCTTTTAGAGTTGTACTGAAGTATTTTGCCCAGTGGCTTGCTAACAAACCTGATTCTGATAGCATCGAGGCTTACCTCGCTAAGAATATAGGCGATGTAGCTTTGCGACCTGGAGAGATATCTTCTAAAAATATCCAGGAGATTTTTGAGTGTAAAAAATGCCTCCTAATTTTAGATGGATTGGATGAAGTTGTAGACCCTCATTTACAAGAGCGAATGCTTTCAAGCATTTATAGTTTTCTAGATTGGACAGAACACTCAAATATTAATTTAAAAGTTCTAGCTACTTCTCGCCCCAATATATACGAAGACCAATTTGACCCTAAAAGCTTTATACATTTGGAATTATTACCTCTGTCCTCGAAGCAGGTCAAAAAATATGCTGAAAAGTGGGTAGAGACCAGAAATTTGCGTAAAGAAGAACGAGATAGGATAATTCGTACACTAGCAGAATGTCAGCAAGATGAAAGGATATCTACCTTATTAAAAACTCCCTTACAAGTAACTATCATCTTACTGATTATCAAAAATGGTGGTCGTCCCCCAGGAGAAAGAGAAGATTTATTCGATAAATATTGGGATACCATACTTAAACGAGAAAAAAGTAAGGACAAGGATCTTATCAAGAGTGATGATACTACCTTGCTAAATCTTCATGCCTACTTCGGTTATTTACTACACTGTCGTGCTTCTAATCAAAACGTTCAATCTCTTTTGTCAGAAGAAGAATTAAAGGAATCAATCTTTAAGTTTTTGCGAAAAAGAGATAGTCAATCATCGCAAAAAGATATTAATTTAAGAGTAAAGCAGTTTATCACCGATGCCAAAGACAGACTGGTATTAATTGTTTCACCTAAACCCGGCTTATTTGGATTTGAGTTGCGTTCTTTTCAAGAGTTTTTTGCCGCCGTTTACTTATTTAAGAAACGAGAACGTTTTGAACATTTGAAGTCTATTGTTTGTTCGGAACACTGGCGGTATGTTGCTTTGTTCCTAGCTGGTCGCATTGTTCGTGAATTGGGTGACGAGGCAGATGGTATTGTTAGATATGTCTGTCGTCAAGTAGATCAACCTAGAGATGGAGAAGTTGCAAATCACTACTTACGACCTGGATCGGGATTTGCTCTAGAAGTCGCAGCCGATGGGTCTTTCAGTAAGGAATACCGTGACCTTCAGCGTGAAGCTATTGAGTATGGTCTAGAGGTTTTGGAAACAGGGCTAACAGAGGGACAGCAGCATAAACTAAGTTCCTTGACAGGGCAACTGTCTAAAAGAGACAAGCACGACCTTCTCCGCCCCGCTCTAGAAGGTAAACTTAGCTCGAAGGATTTACCAGAAACCTGTTGGGAAATTTCTTTGAATCTCTATGGTCAGCATTTTGGCTCAACACAATTCTTTCAGAAGAAAATTGATGCTTTGCTTGAAATTCAACAGAAAAATTTTGTGCTTTCTGCATTGAACCTTGCGCTGCGCTATGAATCTGAGCCTTCATGGATGGTGGAGCGACTGCAAAGTCACTGGTCATACTGGAAAAAAGACATACCTTCGGTATTTTTCCGTTCACACACATATGTTGAAAAGTTGTTGAATTATTGGTCACTTTCTGAAGGTGAAGCAACAGAAATAGCTGAAACAATGTTTGATAGTCCTTGGAGATATGAGCCTTTTCATTCTAGTAAAGAACCTGTATGGGATCTGCCAGAACCAAAGACACTTTCGGAGCAATTAATACTAATGTTGAGGTGTCTCCGTATAATAGCCTTCCTTAGAATGCAAGTACCTAGTAACCGCTTAGACATTAGGATAGATGAGGGCGATGCTGTCCTTTCATCTGCAATACGTATGCGAACTAGAGTGAACCATCAATCATCTGTTCTCTCTGTTCCTGATGATACTGCTGAAACTGTGGAGCGTCTGTTGCAGCATTCGGAATTAATACCAGAACTTAGAGTAAGTTTATGGACAATTTTATTGATAATTAATAAGCCGAATCAAGCAAATGTATCTACCTTTTTGGAGAGCATCATTTCCAGTGAACAAAGCCTAGCACTCTTAAGAAAATTCTGCTTTTATGGGAGCATCCCGGTTTTGCAAAAGCCTCAAATGGCCAAGAGATCGTTGAGGTAAGCACAACGAAGTTTTAGCATTTG
>NZ_JAUBTK010000092.1:0-29484 GCF_036702455.1 Microcoleus sp. D2_18a_D3 | reverse complement strand
TCGGGCTTTCTTCTTGCACCGCTCGGAACGAGCCGGACTTCCCAAAAGCCCCCGCTTTTAAACGTGGGGTTCCTTACGGTAAATCCTCCGTGTAAATCTTCCGTTTTGAATGTGAATGTCTGTTCGTGAATGTCTGTTAATTGTGGAAAGTCACGCTTTCTTCGATAGGGGCCTTGTCGATCCGGTAGCGGTTGGCGGTGGCCGTCTTGTCGGGATAGCCGAATGAGATACCGAACAGCATCTTCAGGGACGGATCGATGCCCAACAGCTCGCGGATCGTGTCGGCGTAAAAGCCGAGCATCGTCTGCGGTATGCCCCCAAGCCCGTGCGCCGTCAGCGACAGCAAGAACGTCTGGCCGTACATTCCGATGTCGCCAGCCACTCGCACATCGTCGCCAAAGGAAGGCATGAACAGCAGCGCGGCGTGCGGCGCACCAAAAAATTCCAGGTTGTATCGTGCTGCGGTGCGGCGATCTTCGGTCGCTTCGCGCGAAACGCCAATCGCTTGATAGTAGGCCGCCCCTTGCGCCTTTGAGCGCTCGCTGTATACGCCGCAGAAATCGGCGGTGGAGAAGCTGAAATCGGGTGTCAGTCGCCCTGCCTCGTCGTCCGCAAGGAGAGCCTTGCTGAGCGCGTCGCGTGTCGCGCCGGAGACGATGTGAACCTGCCAGGGCTGGGTGTTGCAGTTCGAGGGTGTGCGTTGTGCGTCTTCCAGAACCGAGCGGAGCACAGCGTCGGGGACAGGGGTTGGCAGGAAACTCCGGACAGAATGACGCTCGCGCACAGTCTCTTTAAAAGACAAGGTTTGCGACGGCCCGTTTGCTAATTCGATGGGGCTGCTTGGTACAGGTGTTGTATTTGACATGGTGAATCCGAAAAAGGTGGTCATTCGGTAATCGAGTCGGGGGCGTTGGCCGAACGGGGATGACCTAGCCCGTTCAACGTGTCGCGAAGCTCGGCAAGGTCTTCATCGGAGAGACGGCAGGCCGTCTCAATCTTTTCAGGGATCGAGCACGCTGCGGAGCGGAGTGCCTCGCCCGCTTCTGTCAGATCGATAAGAACGCGACGTTCGTCCTGCAAGTCACGGTTGCGCGTCACCAACCCCGCGCTCTCAAGGCGCTTTAAGAGGGGCGTCAAGGTTCCGTTATCCATACCGAGTTCTTGCCCTACTTCCCCAACAGTGCGCGGGGTGCCCTCGTAGAGAGCGAGCATGACCAGAAACTGAGGATAGGTCAGGCCCAAAGGCTCAAGAAATGGCCGATGAAGCCGAATGACGCGGTTCGACGCACTATAGAGGGCAAAGGAAAGCTGCCTCCCCACGCGTCGCCGTTCGTTGATGTTCGAGTTGTTATCCATTTAAAAATCCAGTCAACAACTATTATATAGCACACTATATAATAGGTCAATAGCTATAATTCACTTTTTTTCTGGGTTTTCTGTGGCGACCCCTATAAGTGCGTGTTTCATAGGGCGTGAAATTGGCGTTTCGCCAGCTTTGGCTTGGTGAGCCGCTTGAGAATGAGGCGGATCGTGGACACATATACGAAGGCTTCTGGGCTAGGCGGCAGCGCCTCATAATCTTTGCTCAGAGGCCGGTTGCGACCCAGCTAGGCGAAAGTGCGCTCTATTTCCTTCATCTTAAGAAGCCTTCTCTCAATATCGATGCTTTTTTCTCCCTTATGCTTAACCTGAACTCAGGTTATACCATTTTTTTAAAGATGTGATAGACTTGTGTAAAAAGTAAAGGAGAGAATTACAATGTCTGGTCGTCCTCATATAAAGATTACCGAATCTGTAGAAAGTTTGCGAAAAATACTCAAACAACAAAAAAAAATTCTAGCTTATAACAAAGTCCAAATGCTTTATTTATTTCAGTCTAAACAAGTAGGAACTGTGCGGCAAGTATCGGCAGTTTTAGGTAAAAGTGAGGCGACAATTCATCGCTGGCTCTCTCAATATAAAGAGGGCGGTCTGGAAAATTTGTTAAAAAATCGGCAGGTTTTTGGTCGCCCAAAAAAGTTCTCAGTTGAAATAGCAGCTTCATTGCAACAAGAGTTGAGAGACCCCGAAGGATTTCGGAGTTACCAAGAAGTTCATCTCTGGCTCTGGTTGATTAAAGGAATAGCCAGTAGTTACCCGGCTGTATATTCTTTAGTGAGAGGTGAATTAAAAAGTAAATTAAAAATTCCAATATCTCGCAGTATTTCTCAGAAATTTACGGCAATTAATGAATTTAAAAATAACTTAGATCAACAGATAAAAGCTTTACTGGACAAGGCTTTACCTCAAGTAAACACATATAAAAAAGTCACTTATTGGTGTAGTGATGAAACTCGTCTAGGGCTGCATACAATTCGTCGGCGTAAGCTGACGCTTTCAGGCGTAAAGCCCATCGGAAAGCATCAATGGAAGTTTGAGTGTTTTTGGCTGTATGGCGCAGTATCGAGCGCTACTGGAAAAATTTTTTTTTGGGAGTTTTCGCATTTAGACAAAGTTTGTTTTGAAGCATATTTACAACTTTTGTCAAGACAATATCCTGCTGACTTACACATCATTCAAGTTGATAATGCACCAGCTCATAATTTAGGCTAATCTGAATTACCAGACAATGTTATTTTACTATTTCAGCCTCCGGCTTGTCCAGAAGTAAATCCCACAGAAAGAGTGTGGGAATATCTCAAAAATTCTTTAGCTTGGTCGGTGTTTAGTAATCTTGACGAACTCCGCACCAAAGTCCAGGAAATTTTGGCATCTTTCACCGATCGTGTCATTGGTTTTCTCACCGGATGACCTGGGATTTTACATTCTTTATCTCTATCACATCTTTAAAAAACTGGTATGAGATTATCTTGTGGAGTGGGCCGGAGAGCCCGCCCTGAAAGGATTATTGAGAATGGTGCAATATCTCAGAAGAACCAACCCATATCCCCTCGCCCTTGCCTTTGATTGCCTCACTCTCACGCACTCTCACCCGCTTCCCCTCTCCCAAGTCTTGATTTGCGAGTACCCGAATCGTTTTATGATTAAACATTAAGAAATTAAGCAATCCTTATTAAGGTTCCACTGTCAGATTATGGCTAAAATTCAATTTTCTCGGGGTATAGACGAAGATGCTGTGCCCGAAGTGCGCCTAACCCGTTCTAAAAGCGGAGAGCAAGGCACTGCCAGGTTTACCTTTGAAAATCCCAAAGCTCTCAGCAACACCAGTACCGAAGACATTACTGGAATGTACATGATCGACGACGAAGGCGAACTCCTCACTCGCGAGGTTAATGCTAAGTTCATCAACGGTCAGCCTGCGGGTTTGGAAGCTCTTTATATAATGAAAAGTTCTGCCGAATGGGATCGATTTATGCGTTTCATGGAACGCTACTCGGAAGCAAACGGCTTAGGATTTAGCAAGGCATAATTGATGGGGAATAGGGCATGGGGCATGGGGCATTGGTTATTGGTTATTAGTTATTTGATAATGAATAAGTAACAACGAACAAATCACAACTAACTAATGACTTCTTCCCTGTTCCCTTTTCCTGATTTCCTCTTCCTTCTTGCTTCTTCCTTTTTCCTTCAACATCTGTTATATGACGCAAATTCCTCACCCCGACTTATCTAAAATAACCGTAAATTGCGCTATCATTACTGTTAGCGACACGCGATCGGCTGAAACAGACAATAGTGGCTTGTTAACTAAGAAGCTGCTAAAAGATGCGGGTCACTCTGTGGTAGCTTACACTGTTGTTAAAGATGATGCGGCCAAAATTGTATTGCAAATGCAGGCTTTTTCCCAGCGTGAAGATGTGGATGCAATCATTTTTAACGGCGGCACGGGCATCGCTCCCCGAGATACGACTTATGATGTGATGGAGAGTTTGCTAGACAGGATTTTACCAGGATTTGGTGAGATATTTCGGTTTTTGAGCTATCAAGAAATTGGTTCGAGGGCGATCGCCTCTCGCGCAGTTGCAGGCGTGTATCAAGGCAAGTTAGTCTTTTCTCTTCCTGGCTCTAGCAATGGCGTGAAACTAGCTGTGGAAAAGCTAATTTTACCCGAATTAGTTCACTTGGTGACGCAGTTGCGCGGTGGGTGAGGGCGAAAGTTCGGTTAATTGATTGACAATCAAGCAATTTGGTTACAAGCCCCCCGATTCATCTGCGGATCGAGAAAAAAGCTCGCTCATCCTCATCGCAAGCCCCCGGGTTTATCGGTGAGGTCGCTTTCTTCAATCTCCTCAATCTCTTCAATCTCTTCAATCTCCTCAATCTCTTCAATCTCTTCAATCTAAAATCTAAAATCTAAAATCTAAAATCGCCTGACTGGATTCACCGCAAGAAACGGGTGGCTTTGAGCCGACTCTATGGCTAAAGTGAGGACACATCAAAATTCCCTTGACTACACTAGATGATTTCGATGCAGAATGCGAGTGTGTATGCTAGCGAAGATTATCACCGGATTGCTCGGGCGATCGCCTTTATGCGACAACACCACCTAAACCAGCCCAATCTGGCAACTGTGGCCGAGCACATAGGACTGAGTGAATATCATTTTCAACGCCTATTTACTCAATGGGCCGGCATTAGCCCCAAGCGGTTTTTGCAATATCTGACAGTTGAATATGCCAAGTCAAAAATCACTCAGACTAAAAGCCTTCTAGACCTAACATTGGACGTGAGACTATCGAGTCCCGGACGATTACACGATTTATTTGTGAACTTAGAAGCAATGTCACCAGGGGAGTTCAAAGCAGGCGGAGCAGGTTTGCAAATTCGCTATGGTATTCATGATACCCCGTTTGGAAAATCTTTAATTGCTACAACTACCCGTGGTATTTGTAATCTTTATTTCCTGGAGACAACAGACGAACAAACCGCCGCACAAAGATTGCGATTGGCATGGAAAAACGCTGAAATTATTCGTGATGAGCAAGCCACTCAATCATTGCGCGACCTGATTTTCAATTCAGAAACTCTCAGCGAGCAAAAACCACTAACGCTCTTGGTAAAAGGCACTAACTTTCAGATTCAAGTTTGGCGAGCCCTTTTGCAATTGCCATTTGGGGCGATCGCCACTTATCAGACTATAGCTCAACTGGTAGCTCGCCCAAATGCTGCTAGAGCTGTAGGAAATGCGATCGGTAACAATCCTATCGGCTATCTAATTCCATGTCACCGTGTGATTCGAGAATCTGGAGAACTCGGTGGCTATGGCTGGGGAGTAGAGCGTAAAACAGTCATGTTAGGTTGGGAAGCTAGCCGTACAATCTGCGGAACCACCCTCGCAGGAATAGAGCGATCTAACGGTGTGAATCACCCGCAGCAGACTACCTTTGATCCCAACACATAACCTCTGTGCGATCGGGTGCATTGGCGTTGTTGTGCTGCGTCGCCTAGAGAACTTTTAATAACCTCCGACTTCAATCACTTCCCCCGGAGTAATGGTATTCAACACGTTACGAGCATCTGGTATCAGAGGAAGTAAATCAGGAAGCCTGTTGCTCGATGCTACAAGAACAACGACTGCAACTCCAGCTTGCTGCAAGTTTTGCTGATAGCGCAAATTTTGATCTGTGGTAAGCAGAATCGTGAAGCCCTCTTGACTCATAAGCAGCAGTAATTCACCGTTCTTTTTTCCTGACCATCCCATCTCAACAACTGTGCGTATCTCGTAATCAGCAAGTTCACGCTTTAAAGGTCGTGGGGCACATTCATCAAGCAGGATTCGCATAGGCTGTCAGCATTTCCTTTGCTAATTCAAGAGCTGCAATTGTCTGTTCCCGGCTGACACTAGGGAAATGGTCTAGAAATACCTCTAATGAATCACCAGCCTCAAGATAATCAAGTAGGGTTCTCATTGGCACACGAGTCCCAACAAAAACAGGGGTTCCCCCCAGAATATCGGGGTCGCTATGAACAACACGGGATGTTAATGTCATCACAAATTCAGCCAACTGGCTACCAGCTTTTACAACAATTGTATCCCAAAGTCCTTTGATTTTCCTGAGCAGAATGCCCAAACGATCGCCAGCATCCATTTCATCTAAACCTACAACTGTTAGCAGTTTAGGCTGGGAAGCTAGCCATACAATCTGCGATCGATCCCGATAGCATTACTATTTTTGCTACTTGCCTTCGCGATCGATCGCAGATAAATTTCAGGGTGCAAGGTCGATCGAAAACTTCGGAGTATGTCAAAATACACTAGAAATATTGTGTTTCGCCAGTTTTGCAATGACGCTGCCTACCGGATCTCGTTCTCCTGCTTTGTTCCAAACGCTTTCGCTGGTAGCTGACCCGATCGCATTTTTCGATCGCTATTCTGCCAAATACGGCGATACATTTACCGCCCGCGTGTTGGGGCCCGCTTCGCCCCCCGTGGTGTTTCTGGGCAGTCCAGAAGCGATTCAGGCGGTGTTTACGACCTTAGCCGATGCCTTTGAGTTTGGCAAAGTGACCAACATATTTCGTCCCCTGGTGGGAAATGAATCCCTCATTATGAATGAAGGGCCGCGACATCTGCGACAGCGACAGCTATTAATGCCCGCCCTGCATCGGGAACAGTTGCACAGTCAAGGGCATTTGATTGTTGATTTGACGAAAAAGCAGACGATCGACTGGAAAGCCCCAGATGCGATCGCAGTCCGCGAAGAAATGTCAGAAATTTCGCTGCAAGTAATCTTGCAAGTCGTGTTTGGATTAGTGCCGGGAGAGCGCTACGAACGGCTGAAACAATTGCTCAGCAACCTTTTAGAGGCGATTACCTCTGAACTGTACTCGATGCAATTTTTCTTTGAACCGTTGCAGCAAAATTTGGGGCCTTGGAGCCCGTGGGGGCAGTTTTTGCAGCAGATGGCGGAGATTGACTCCCTGATTTATGCGGAAATTGCCGAGAGGCGATCGCATTCTCTCGATTCGTCTCGCACGGATATTCTGTCGGTGTTGATGATGGCCCGCGACGACAGCGGCGAATCCCTCGGCGATCGAGAATTGCGCGATCAGTTGATGACGCTGTTGTTGTTGGGACATGAAACGACTGGATCGGCGTTGACTTGGGCGTTTTACTGGCTGCATCAGTTTCCCGAATGTCTCGCTAGGTTGCGGAAGGAATTGGATGAATTGGGCGAGAATCCCGATCCGATCGCGCTTTCGCAGTCGCCCTACTTAACAGCAGTCTGCAAGGAAGCGCTGCGGGTTTATCCAATTGCCTTAATTTCGCAGCCGCGCAAGGTAAAACGGACGATCGAACTCGAAGGCTATACATATCAACCGGGAACGATTTTAATCCCCTGTGTCTATTTGGCGCACCGTCGCCCTGAAACCTACGAAAATCCCGCTCAATTCAATCCCGATCGCTTTTTAGATCGCAAGTTTTCCGCCTCTGAATTTTTACCGTTTGGAGGGGGGAGTCGAAGCTGCATCGGGATGGCGTTATCGATGTTGGAAATGAAGCTCGTTTTAGCAACGGTGCTGTCTTCCCGTGAGTTTGTATCGAATCTCGATCGGCCCATTCGTCCAGCCCGCCGGGGAATCACCTTTGTGCCGCCCGATCGATTTCGATTAACGGTTGTGCGCGATCGGCGTTAGATTCAGTGAAACGCCGTGTCAAGCAAGATATGTTATTCGATGAAAATCCCAGCAACTTTGTCTCCATTCATCGTCATGTGTGCCACAAATTCATCTCCACCATCGTCAAAACTCAGCTTCCACAAATAAATCGGAGAATTACCTTGTTTTATCTCACCAAAATAATTAATTGAGTATCCCTTTTGCAGGCGGGAAGCGAGTTGCTCGCTAACATCGTCAAACATTTTTTGTGTAATGCTCGCTTTGTAGCCTGCATCACCGACTGTAGTAAAAAGCTCGTAATTCTTCGATGCAGTAGCATCCAAGATAACCTGCAAACAATCGATGACGTTTTGAGAGGGGGCTGTCGGGTTCATGAAGATGTCCTACTTTTAGGGTTCTATCAAAATGTCTAACAAATGGCGCTGTGAATAGCTTCTACGGCTGTCTAATATCAAATCCGGTAGCATCGGAATTATTTATCAGTAGGGGGCGCGATCGCAGAAATTTTTAAATCCACAGATTAGACTATTAACACTCACGCACCGTCCCCAGGATTGAATAGTATCTATGCAACTTTACCATTTATAGCAGTTTTCAATCGAATTAAATAAATAAATACAGCTTTAGACACGGCACCGCCGTGTCCTACCCGATATCTCTACTTCACTCTACTGAAAACCGCTATATTGCCTCAGCAACAATAGTGCGGTGTCTGACTGTATTGCAAGTAATTGTCGGCTTTGCAAAACCCGAATCTACCAAAGCTTGCTCGATATCCAACCCAAAATACTGATCCAAATAAGGCTCCGTACTCTTGAGCAAAGTCAAAATGTAAGGAGGCATTTTTGCATAAACTTCCGACTGAGGATTCATATCCATAATTGTCAAATGTCCGCCAACACGCAGCAAACGCCTCGCTTCCCGGAACACTTCTCTAGTAGCTTTCTGCGGCAATTCGTGACAAACTAAACAAATAGAAACTAAATCAAAACCAGCCGCCGGCAAACCAGTAGATTCAGCCGCAGCGTGAACCCAAGTCGGAGATTTTTGATTTAAAGATTCCGCTTCTCGCTGTTGGGAACGGTATTTAGCAACGGCTAAAAAATAAGGAGACAACTCCACCCCAGTCATCTTCGCTTCCGGGTAAACATCCCCAAGTGCAAAGGTACTCATTCCCACACTGCATCCCAAATCAACAATATCCTGCGGTGAAGAAGCAATCTGAGATTTGATGACTTCGTGATAGCTGGCGCGGAGTTTTGCATCGCCTTCTGCACCCGCTTCCGGCCAAATTCCCGCATGAACTGTACGGGCGGCAACTTCTACTTCTGTAGCAGATTCCCAACTCATATTACCTTTTTCATAAGCGTGGAATGAAGTTAGATAATATTTCGGGTAAACAAGATCGGGATTTTGAACGCTGAGCAATTCTGCCTCCCAATTCCGAGCCAAAAGTGCTTGCGATTCTTGTCGCCAATGCACTCCGATTTTTTCAGCTCTTTTTATCATCATTTCCCGCGCTTGGTGCTTGGCTAGATTAGCCAAAGGCTTGATGGAAAGGACGCCATTTACTAAACGCGAGGCTAATCCCGGAGTTTTGTTAACTGCAACAGTCATATTTTATTTTTTTCGGTTTTGCGCCATTTATTTTACCACGTGGCGGGATTTTTGAGTTTTCAATATAATGAAACTTAACTTTGTGCTGGCGAGTGAAATGCAAATGTTTTGTGAAAAAGACTTTTTTTTAATGAACCGCAGAGGGCGCAGAGAACGCAGAGGAGCGAGAAGAGAGAAAAGATCAGAGGATTGCAAAACTGGATCTGGTCGTGTAATATTTATTTGTGCTTACCTACTTAGTTCTGGGGAATTTATCTGGAATCTGGAATCGGATTTGCCGAAGTTGGAGTAATTGGAAGAACACTTTAAATCTGGCTATTCAGGAGTTTGTGATGAGCAAATCTATTGTGGAATTGGTTGACAATTTGCCGTCGGGTGGCGTCACTGTGATGATGTTAAAATCTCTCGATTTTGTGGTTCCGGGGGAGTGGAACAATCTAACGGGTTTTGATAATACTATTCAAGCGGTGACAGGGGAAACAAAGCGCAAATTAGTTGAGAAAATTCGCGATCGCGCGATCGAGCTTTACGCTAACCCCAACGAACCCTATCAAGGCGTAGTCAGGCTTTACCAGTTAGCAGACAGCGCCGACAGTGCGTTAGGTGCAACGGCTATGGCGAATAAAATCGGCGAAAACATCGGCTTTCTTTCCTTTCTTAACCGCCTCACTCCCAAAGCTGACACTACTCAAACGATCGACTTGTGCGTCAAAGTGGCGATCGAGCTAATTGCCTTCTGCAAACTTAACAATATTTCCCTTGACAATGTGGGAAGCTTTGGTAATTATTTATCAAATTACAAAAGCGAATCTGTGATGCGGATGGCTGCTTTAGTTTGTGCTGACGGTTTAATTCCCCTTGGCCCGGACTTCATTAGAGTAGCACAAAATACCCTAGGCGGATTGAATCCTTCAACCTTGCAGCAAAACTCAACATTCCAAAATATCAGCAATCTAATTCCCGGCGCAAATAATTCACAAAAGTTCGGATTTGTGACAACTACTTTCGCTTCAGCCCAAGGTTGGATGAACAATTTAGTACAGTCTCGCGGCTTAACTCCCGCTATAGTTTTAGGCCATCTCAAGCAATACGTTGATGTTACTGATGACAAATTGGATTATGTGGCGGCGTTTTTAGACATGACTACCAATTATTACGAACATACGGGAATTCAGACGGTTGCTCGCCGATTGATCGATCGAGCTTATGCTGAAATAGCCTCTGGCAGAGACTAGAAAAGTCGTTCCCAGGTGAGGGAACCGAGGAAGGCATAGCATGGTAACGAAAGAACTGGTTAGGTTCGAGTTTGCCATGCTGTTGAGTCTCTGCTACGCCAGAAAAATGGCGGTCACTATCACTCGGCTTGATACAATGCGATAATACACAGCATAGGGAAAGCGACGCACCACGGATCGCCGAACATCGCGATAGACAACAGGATATGACTCCGGCATCTGGCAAATTCGATCGAGCATTTCGTCAATACAGTCTAAAAACTCGTCACCAAGTCCTAGTTGCTGACTTTCATACCAAGTTTATGCTTCATCCACTTCTTCACGAACTTCTGGACGGAATACTAACGCATAATTCATAGTTTATTTTCGTGCTTTGACTGAAGCTTTAACTTCTTCCCAAGTCAGCACATTATCAGGATTTGCTTCATAATCATCAATTCGGCGATCGATTTCCTGCTTTTGAAAGTCTGTCAGGTCTGGGTGAACCTGTTCTGCCGCTATACTGTCTAAAATTGCTTGTACAAGACGAATCCGCTCTTGAACGCTGAGGGCAACGATCTGATTTAAAGTGCCTGTGAAATCCATAAATTTGAGTTAAGCGCCAAGGACTTAGTAGATTATTATAACTCAAAACCACGATCGAGGCAGAGCCAAAGCATCTGCGTTCCCAGCCTCTTCCTGAGAATGAGGTAATAAACCTCGCAATGTGAGTTAAAATAAGCAAATTATGTTTAGCAAACCTCTTTTAATTGCATTGTGAAAAACAAATCGCTTCCTTCATCCGTAACAGTCAAGCTCGGCAAATTTGTCTGGACATCAATGTGGCAATTAATGATGTCAAAACTAGCCCCGCCCGATCGCACGGGAGCATACATTCGCCCCACCAGCAGTTTCCGCAATTTTGTCAGCACTGCACCAGACAACCCTCACGGGCCCGCTGCGGGACGCTATCGCCTCTTTGTGGGTACGGGATGCCCTTGGGCGCACCGCACTCTGGTGACGAGGGCGCTCAAAGGGCTGGAAGATGCGATATCGGTGTCGATTGTCTATCCCTCGGAAGGGGGAATGTGGGTGATGGAGTCGGAGACTTTTGGCTGCAACACGATGCCGGAACTTTATCAGTTGGCTTTACGGGGCTATCAGGGGCGGTGTACGGTGCCGGTGCTGTGGGATGAGTCGAAAAAGACGATCGTCAATAACGAGAGTTCGGAAATTATTGTGATGCTAAACTCGGAGTTTAACGAGTTTGCTAGCAATCCTCAAATGGATCTTTATCCTCTGGATTTGCGATCGCAAATTGACGAGTGGAATGAGAAGATTTACCAATCGGTGAATAACGGCGTTTATCGCTGCGGTTTCGCGCAATCTCAAGCTGCTTATGATTCGGCTTGCAGTGAATTGTTTGCTGTTTTAGACGAGATCGATCGCTCGCTCTTGAGGAGTCGTTACCTTTGTGGCGATCGGGTGACTTTAGCAGACGTGCGGCTTTTTACTACTCTATTCCGTTTTGATGCCGTTTATTACAGCTTGTTCAAATGCAATGTGCGCCGCATTCAAGATTACGAGCATTTGGGAGCTTATCTGCGCGATTTGTACCAGTTGCCGGGAGTTGCTGGCACTTGCGATTTGGAAGCTGTGAAGCGCGATTATTACGGCAATTTGTTCCCGCTGAATCCCGGCTGCATTATCCCCGCTGGACCCGATCCGGCGAGTTTGCTCAAAGCTCATGATCGACAAAATATTGATGTTATTTTGAAGTGAGATTAAGCAATATTGAACATCAAATCATGTCTGGCGATCGCCCGAGTCATCTCAAAAGGCGATCGTACTTATATAGAAAAATCCAAACAAGGAATTGGCAATGTTAGAAACTGAGGGCGATCGGGAAGCACGGCAGCGCATTGAACAGGCACGGCGAGAGGGAGCAAGGACACTTGATCTTAGGGCTCTAAAACTGAGGGAACTGCCAGAGTTGATCGCATCCCTCACCCAGTTGCAACGGCTTGACCTCGACAACAACAAACTGACGGCAGTGTCAGAGGCGATCGCATCCCTCACTCAGTTGCAAGAGCTTAACCTCTCCAACAACCAACTGACAGAAGTGCCAGAGGCGATCGCATCCCTCACTCAGTTGCGACTGCTTTACCTCTCCGACAACCAACTGAGGTCACTGCCAGAGTCGATCGCATCCCTCACCCAGTTGCGAGTGCTTTACCTCTCCAACAACCAACTGACAGAAGTGCCAGAGGCGATCGCATCCCTCACCCAGTTGCGACAGCTTTACCTCGACAACAACCAACTGACAGAAGTGCCAGAGTCGATCGCATCCCTCACCCAGTTGCAGCAGTTTGACCTCCACAACAACCAACTGACAGAAGTGCCAGAGGCGATCGCATCCCTCACCCAGTTGCGACAGCTTTACCTCTACAACAACCAACTGACAGAAGTGCCAGAGGCGATACGCTCCCTCACCCAGTTGCGAATGCTTTACCTCTCCAAAAACCAACTGAGGTCACTGCCAGAGTCGCTCGCATCCCTCACCCAGTTGCGACAGCTTTACCTCCACAACAACCAACTGAGGTCACTGCCAGAGTCGCTCGCATCCCTCACCCAGTTGCAACAGCTTTACCTCTCCAACAACCAACTGAGGTCACTGCCAGAGTCGCTCGCATCCCTCACCCAGTTGCAACTGCTTTACCTCCACAACAACCAACTGAGGTCACTGCCAGAGTCGCTCGCATCCCTCACCCAGTTGCAACGGCTTTACCTCGACAACAACCAACTAACGGAACTACCAGAGGCGATCGCCTCCCTCACCCAGTTGCAACACCTTTACCTCTCCGAAAACCCTCTCAATCCTGACCTCGCTGCTGCCTATGAGCAAGGCACTGAAGCCGTCTTGCAATACCTGCGGGCAAAAGCACAAGCACAAATCACCCTGAATGAAGCCAAGCTGATTTTGATCGGTGAAGGCGAGGTGGGCAAGAGTTGTCTGTTGGGCGCATTGCGCGAGGATGAATGGCTAGAAAGTCGTCCCACCACTCACGGCATTGAAATTAAGCCAGTTATTGTCACCCATCCCGACAGTGGCACAGAGATATCACTCAATGGTTGGGATTTTGGCGGTCAACCGGTTTATCGATCCACACACCAGTTGTTTTTCAGTGCACCAGCCGTGTATCTGGTGGTGTGGAAGCCGCGAGAAGGCCCCCAGCAAGGCTTTGTCAAAGAGTGGATTACCTTGATTAAGCATCGCGAACCGCAAGCCAAGGTGCTAGTAGTCGCCACCCACGGCGGCCCCGGACAGCGACAACCCGACATTGACAGACAGGAAATTCAGGATCGATTCGGCAGCGATACGGTGCTTGACTTCTTCCATGTAGACAGCAAACCTGACCTTCAGAACTCCTGCACCGGGCTGGCAGAATTAAAACAAAAGATTGCTAGTGTCGCCGCATCTCTTCCCGAAATGGGACGTTCCGTTCCCGCCAAGTGGCAGCGAGTGCGGGAAATCTTGCAGACAAACGACAAAGCCTATCTGCCCTACAATGATGTCCTTGCCATCTGCGCTCAACAAGGAATCGATAAAGAACAAGCAGAACTTTTCCTTCGCATTTCCCATACCTTGGGGCATTTCATCCATTACCATTACGATCCAATACTGCGGGATATCGTCATCCTCAAACCCGACTGGCTAGCAAAGGCAATCAGCTTCGTACTCGATGATGAAACAACCCGCCGCCGCAACGGTTTAGTAGATTTTGAGCATCTGGGCGAATTATGGAGCAATCCCCCGTTTCCAGGCGAGAACGGCTACCCGAAAGAACTACATCCCATCTTTCTCAAGCTGATGGAACGCTTCGATTTATCCTACCGGGTTGTGATCGACCCGGCTAAACCCAGCAATACCAGCTTGATTGCTCAACTTGTACGCGATACACGCCCGGAATTGCCCAATTGGGAACAGCAACCCGAAGCCGGAGACAGACAAAAAGTGCAAATCTGCCGGATTGTGGACGATCGAGGACAACTTGCAGTAGCAGAAGGATTGTTTTATCAATTGATTGTGCGCTTGCACAAATACTCACTGGGGCGCTGCAATTACGAAAAAAGTATCCATTGGCAACGGGGTTTGATGCTTGACAACGACTACAACGGTAGGGCATTGCTGGAATATGTTGACACTGATGTAAAAATTACCGTGCGGGCAGCTTATCCAGAACGGTTTTTGTCTTATCTCACCGAAGAAATTAAATGGCTAGTCGAGAATTTCTGGGAAGGATTGCGATGTAATGTGATGGTTCCCTGCATTGCGACTTGCGGTAAGAATGCGCCGGGAAACGGGCTATTTGAGGTAGAGAAACTAATTGAGAGCAAAAAGAAGAATCGTGATGAGTATCCCTGTCCCATTTCAGGCTGTGGTGAATGGCAAAACATCGATCGTCTGCTGAATAACGCGCCGACTACTCCACCCCCATCGCAAGAAATCGGCATTCAGCAGTTCCGAAATATTGTCAAAGACGAGCTAAAAATTATCCGCAAAGATTTAGCGATTGTCGATCGTCGAGGTGAAGAACGCTTTCAGTCATTGTCTCAGGATCAGCGGATCATTCTCAGCAAAGTCGATGAGGAATTTGCGTCACTGATGCAAATGCTCACTGATGAAGCGAAAGATGGCCCGCGCCTGTTCAGTTTCAAGCCCGTCGATCCCAAGTTTTTCGATCGCCCCAAATGGATAAGTACAAAATTGCAAATTACCCTCTGGTGCGAACACTCTCGTCAACCGCTTCCAGCCTTAAATCCTAACGACAAGAAGAAGGGGGTTTATGAATTGGAAGTGTCGCGCGAATGGTTTACCAAAGCAGCCCCCTATATCAAAATTTTGACAGCAACTCTGAGTTTAGTCTTACCTGTCGCAGCCTCAGCAACCAAGCTAATGCTAGATGAGGCAACCTACAAAGGCATTGAAGAGGAACTCGATTTCGGACAAAAAAGCATCGAATCTACCTTGAAAGGAAGCGATTTAGCGACTAATTTGTCTACCGACAGAGATGCCCCTGATTGGCAACAGGGCGAAGCAGCCATCCACGCCCAAGGCTCGATTTTGCGAGAATTACACGCGCTGCTAAAAGCAAAAGATCCTGGTTTTGGTGGCTTGGTGCGGGTGCAGAACAGACGCCGCGAATTTCTGTGGGTTCACGAGCAGTTTGTAGATGAGTATTAAGATTTTTATGTTGACACCATTATTACTATCAGGTGATAATTTAAACAGGAAATCTCAGGTTGCCATGCTCTGCCTGGAAGGAGAGCAATACCAAATCCAGCATCTAAGCATCTAATCTTCAAGCCTGCCTGGGAACGAGGAAATAGTCTCGCTAAATGTCCTGCCTGTTATTTCCCGGCCTAAATCCTGAGCTAGTAAATCGATACCGTCAATAACTGTATTTGGTTCTGCAATACTCAAAACCTCATAGCATTTTTCCCGATAATCGGGACGATCTTGGAAATACTGAATCGCTCGATCGAGCGGTTCCATAACTTGATAAGCTGCTTCCGCTTTGTCGATCGCCTCTTGGGGAATCGGAGTCGCTAACCTTTGAATCGCCAAGTCGATTAAATCTCTAGAATTTACCCGATCGCTCGGCCATCGATCCGCATTTGCCAACAACTTTTCTGCTATACTATCGATTTGATTCAAGCAAGGAACAGGCGACCAATTTGGATAATGGGGTTCGCCAAACTCAATTCGCCCTTCACAAACCATCTCGAATTTAATAGTAGTGCCGTCAACAATAACAGGAAATCTTATCCCATACTGGTTTGCTTGAATATCGTTCGGGAGAACAATGCGTGAAGCGAAGCTATCCCCAAGGGAATCGCCACTAGCAAAAATCGCATCATAGCCTCCTTCGGCAACTTTTCGGCGCAGGAGACGGTAGCCATCATCCATCGGACACATAAAGTCAATATCCTGGCTCAACCGATATTCTCCGTGTTCCATACTTACCAGCGTTCCGCCGCCAAAATACGCCCGACATTCCTGTAGAAATTCGACATTCAAGTGGCTGAGTACAGTTAATATCTTTTGATGAATTTCGCGTTTAAACATTGCTTGAGAACTTACCCAATTTTCGGGATTTGTGGGCGGACAACTGCTTCCCAGTTCCGCTATTAACCAAGATTGATGCTGTTGGCTAATTGCTTGAATAAAAGCCAGTTCCTCGGAGCTAGGTTTTCCCAAAACTCCCCAATAATGCCAGCCGGATTCGTAGCGGTCTAGCATTTCCTTGAAAGTCAAATTTTTGACATCAGCAATTTGCCAGCAAATAGCTTGAAGAAATGGAAGTTCTGCGGGAACTTTAAATGCGGTTGCTATTTCTTGATTGTTCATCTGCTTTCGGCTAAAGCGAGGCAGAGCCTCTGGAGATGCGTTACCAGGCTCTGCCTGGTAACGAGGAATTTTCTTTGTTTGTGGAGCATCCGAATTCTATTCGGCGGCTGCTATTCCGTAGGTTCCTAACTTCCCGATAAAATCTCTTCGAGTGCTAATTTAAGCGTCGGATATTGATATTGAAAACCGCTAGCTAAAGTTTGTTTGGGCAACACTTTCTGCCCTTCCAAAACAAGTTTTGCCCCGTCTCCCAACAGCATTTCTAATGCAAAACTTGGCACCGGCAACCAAGAAGGCCGCTTTAAAACTTCCCCTAAAGTTTGACACAATTCATTCATCCGCACCGGATTCGGTGCTGTCGCATTCAAAACGCCTTCAACTTGCGGATTTTGCAAAGCGTACAAAATTAAATCAACCACATCCTCGCGGTGAACCCAAGAAAACCACTGTTTCCCAGTTCCGAGGGGGCCGCCAGCAAATAGTTTAAAAGGTGGCAGCATTTTTGCCAACGCGCCTCCCATTCCCAAAACTATCCCCAGCCGCAAAATTGCTAGCCGCGTTCCCGCATTTTTTGCAGGTTGGGCCGCTGCTTCCCAGTCTTTGCAAACTGCTGCTAAAAAATCGTTTCCAGCAGGGCTAGTTTCGTCAAACTCAGCGGTTTCGCTGGTTCCGTAATAGCCGATCGCCGATGCACTCACTAACACAGATGGTCTAGGATTAGCATTGTCGATCGCCTCGACCAATTTTGCCGTCGTCAGTCTGCGACTGTCGAGAATTGCTTGCTGGCGCGCCTCCGTCCACCTTTCCTCTGCAATCGGCACTCCTGCTAAATTAACAACAGCGTCGCAGCCAGCGATCGACTTTTGCCAATCACCAGACTCCGCTGGAGTGTAGGCAACAACTTCCAAATTCGGATAAGCTGAAGCGGGAAAAACTCGGCCAGCCTTCGCCGCATCCCTGCTCAAAACCACCACTTGATGTCCCGCAGCTTGCAGCTTCTCCACCAGCCGGCTACCTACAAATCCCGTTGCTCCCGCGATCGCTACTTTCATCTTTTACCCGCAATGCACATCAACAGTAGTTTAGACGATCGTCCAAACTTGTTTTGAATTATACAAAAGTAGAGCGCCGACCCGATCGCCTCCCCACAAGCTTTCTGTATTTTGATTAAACTGATATGGACGCGAGGAACACAAACCATGCCAGCAAAAAAATCAAAGCTTCTAATTGCTGCCTCCACCGTCGCAGCAGGTAGCGCTGCGGTCTACTTTTACTTCCAGGGTTTGAGCCAACAAGTATCCAACCCTCAAGACAGCGCCAAAGTTGTGCCCGACGAAGCAATGATGGCCGCGTTTATCTCCCCCAATCCCCAAGCGTTGGCCCAGTTGCAGCGATTTGGCACGCCAGGAGCTCAAAAGTTGATCGGTCAGGGTTTGAAGGGCTTTCAAGAACAAAGCTTGGCAGGCACTCAAATCGACTTTGACAGGGACTTAAAGCCTTGGTTAGGGGGGGTGATGGTCGCTTTGCTGCCCCCTGATGCTGTGACGAATACAGAGCCTCCAAAACTGCTCGTAGTAGTCAGCGTGAAAAATAAAATTAGTGCTTGGAATTTTGCGAATAAATTAAAATCTCAGCCCGGTGCAACTACTCAAGAAACCGAGTATAAAGGAGTTAAAATTTCTGAGATTGCAGAGCCAACTGGCAAGCGCTACAGTGTGGCTTTGCTGAACGACCAATTAGTGATGGCTCCTTTGAAAAAGCCTGTGGAATTGGCGATCGATACTTTTAAAGGAGAACCCTCCCTGGCTACGCAGCAGAGCACAACTAAGTTTTTTGCAGAGAGTGCGGGTGTCACGAATCCGATCGCAACTGTTTATATTGCTGACTATCCGGCCGCACTTGAGCAATTGAAAGCTAATTTGCCCGCAGATATCCAGTTGCCTTGGACAGTGTTTTCGCAGTTCCAACAAGTTAAGTCTTTGGTTGCGGGAATTGGGGCGGATAGTGCGGGATTGAGGGTAAAAACTATCGCTCAGTTAGACCCTAAATTCGTGCAGCAAAATCCACAAGTCGCATCGAAATTGTTGCCCAGATTTCCCGATGAAACTATTGCTTTAGTCGGCGGCAAGGGAATCGATAAAATTTGGTCGCAAGCAAACGCTGAGGCAAAAGATAGCCCGGAAGTTGACAGGGGAGTTCAGCAGGTGAGGAGTAGTTTTAAGCGGTTGGATTTGGATGCGGATCGTGATGTTTTTGGTTGGATGAACGGGGAATTTGCGATCGGGGCGATCGGTTCGGATCAAGGCATTTTGTCTCAGTTGGGGATGGGGGCGGCGATGATTTTTGAAACCAGCGATCGCCCTGCAGCCGAAGCAACTCTGAAAAAACTCGATGCGATCGCCAAAAGCAATGCTACAGTCAGTGTCGCCCCCAGACAAGTTCAAGGAAAGGAAGTTACGGAATGGAAAATACCCCAGCAAGGCACTTTATTCGGGCACGGTTGGCTGAATGAAAATTCTGTGTTTGTAGCTTTCGGCGGGCCTTTAGTTGATGTGATTACTTCGACACCACCCCAGCCGCTAAGCAGCAGTCGGAGTTTTCAGGCGATCGCCACTTCTTTACCGCAAGTCAACCAAGGTTACTTTTACATAGATATGGAAAAAACAATGTCTTGGGCTAACCAATATTTGCTCGCAGTACAGCCCAATTTAGTTTCGCCGCCCGTCGCTGAATTGCTCAATTCTCTCCGAGGAGTTAGCGTAGCCACAGCTTCTACACAACCGACAACTGCTGAGTTGGAGATGCTTTTTGCCTTGAAATCTAACAATTAGGAATTTGTAATCGGTAATTTGTAATCGGTAATTCTTCCTTCTATCCTTCTATCCCTTAAATCCCGTACACGGCTTTGTTGTCGGACTTTTTTCTGACAAAAAAAAGATGCTGCCCTCCATAGAGGGCAGCTACTCAAATAAAGCATCTTAAAGTCTCTCAAAACTTCAGAATTAACCTTCAGACATTCCTGATTTATTCGGCAATTGCAAATCATCCGGGTCTACGTAGTGACAAACTGCTTTGTCCATACAAATCAACGCCCAGCCGGATTTATCGATGCTCATCAACTTGTAAGAAGCTGGCTGAATAAAGAAACCTTTGTGGTTGCGGGTTGCGGGTTTGATGTTAACGTGGCTGTCAGTGCTCATGTTTTTACAACTCCTAGTATTATCGTAGTAAAATCTGAAAACCGCTGAGCGGGTTTGTCAATCGTCTAAGTCTTCAAATACTAGCACTGACTTCCTGAGTTTTCCATAAAGTTATTTATTGATTTATTACGATATCGTAATAAACCGCAAAGCCGATTTCCTCGATCCCCGCCCCAAAATCGACTTGTTTGCGCCGTTAGGGCTCCAGAAGCCACTGTTTAACGCGGGCGAGACTCTTCCAGTCGGGTTTTCTGGTTAATCCTTCTTCAAAATTTTTTTTAACTTCGTCGAGCAACTCTTCGGAAGCCATCACTAATTGCTGAGCCACTTCTACGTGGGGGCGCACTCCTTTTTCTTTGAGATCGAGGATCGCTACTGCTAGGTTGATGCGAGCTTGGGGGTCATGAGGGTTCAATTTTACGGCGGTTTTCGCTGCCTTTTGAGCCGGTGCGGGTTTATTTTCTAACAGGTAGAGCCACGCGAGGCTAGCCCAGGCATTGCCATTTTTGGGAGCTTTTTCGCACACTTCTTTAAACACGGGGATCAGATTAGCCGGGGCTTCGCCAGCTTGGTAGCGATCGAAACCGTCTTTAAACAATTCTTCAGGGGTCATTCGATTTTAGATTTTAGATTTGGGATGTTGCATGGAAAAGGGCGTGGGGCAGTTAACAACTTTCTGCCCCACGCCCTATTTTCCGATTTATGTAGAAAATGAACTGCCACAACCGCAAGTTTGAGTTGCGTTGGGGTTAGTAAACTGAAATCCGCCCCCGATCATAGCATCGCTGAAGTCGAGAACTAAACCGTAGAGATAAAGAATGCTCTTGCGATCGCAAACTACCTGAAAACCGTCGTAGTCGAACACTTCATCGTCGGATTTGACAGTGCTGGGATCTGCGAAATCCATCACGTAGGACATTCCAGAGCATCCGCCCTGGCGCACCCCTACCCGCAAGCAGAGGTCTTTACCTTGTTTTTCTCTCAGGGCTAAAACTTGACGGACAGCAGAGTCCGTCATTTGAATGCCGCGCTTTTCAGAAATGGCTTGAGTCATAATTTGCCGAACTCCTGAGACTGTCTATTGCTAAGAGTTTAATCTTATCCGTCCATTGTACAGGCATTCGCCCGAAGGCATAAGGTTAGATGCTGAAGGCAGAATTTTTACCTTCTAATTTTTAATTCCCGTGGGGCCTCGTTCCCCAGCTTGATGTCCTCTCCCCCTATAGGGTTTATGATTGATAAGCAGCGGTTGACCGGCTACCGGCACCGCAACAATGCTTCACCCAACGGGCTTACTCTATGGCAGCGCTGAATCGCTCTACTCTTCGTCGGCTACAAAACTTACCTCAAATTCCCAGCGTGTGGGAGGGCGATCGCCGACCCTTATCTAATGCTGACTCGCACATGATGCTAGATGACGATGACGTTCTAGAAGCTGGTGGCGAGTGCATTCTCTGGGTGGATGGCTCCGAAGGAGTCGTGAGGGCTATGGACATGGTAGGCCCAGATGCCGGCCCAGAGGCGATCGTCCGGGCCCTGCTACGGGCAATGGAACATCCCCAAAGTCCGGCTCCCGCAGTCCGCCCCCAAAAAATAGTAGTCAAAAACCGAGAAATTCAATTTTATCTGCGGGGCGTACTTCAAGATTTAGGCATTTCCATTGACTACGTGCCGGAATTGCCCTTAATTGACGAAATATTTCGCGGCATGGAAGAGGTCGCGATCAACAGACCTCCTGAGTTGCCCCCTCAGTATGCTGAAGTTTTAATGGAAAAAGCTGCTCAAATTTGGCAAGACGCTCCGTGGCGGACTTTGAGCGAACACCAAATTATATCTATTGAAATCAATCAGTGGGATGTCGCCAGCCTCTACGTGTCCGTATTGGGGCAAGGCAGAATGGATTACGGAGTTTTACTGTACCGCTCTCTAGAATCTTTGAAACGGTTTCGAGAACGAGTCGTCAACGATGAATCTTTTGAAGATTTAGAACAGGCTTTTTTAGGGCAAGACTGTTTGTTTCTTACCTTTGAAAGTGGAGCAGATATTGATGAGGACGACGACGATGACGAAATTGATTTAGCCGATTTGCCTCCATCGGAAATTGAACCAAATTTCGGCAACTTACATCCTTTAGAAGGATTGCGATCGATTCTTTACGAAGAAGAAGCCCTCACGATGTTAGTTGCTCTCGAAGCATTTCACCGCTTTTTCCGCAACGGTCGCCGGAAATTGGGCTCAGACACTTTTCCCAGTCTTAGCAGCCGCTACCGCATCCCAGTGCCGCAGGCTGACGGAGAAATTCAACAGGTATCCGTTAAAGTTTCCACGATGCCCGATGTATCAGACGAATTATTACAGATGCTCGGCGATGACGATGATGACGATGATGACGATGATGATGAATTTGACAAGCCACTGCTGCGGGACGATTTGGTGCCGCAAAATTCATTTTTGAGTCTCGGCGCCGTACCTTGGGAAACGGTAGATTTCCTGCGCCAAAGTGTCCAGTTTCACCAAGGTGCAGAAGTTGATATTAATACCGCCGGAGATGGTTTGCCGGTGGTGATGATCCAAACTTCTCATCCGAAGGCAAAAACTATGATTCAGGATTTGAAAGAAGCTGGAGGCGTGAAGGGGATTGGTTTTAATCCGGGCGAAAATCCTTTTCACGATGAGCAATACGACTTGGGTATTTTGCAAACCAAAAATGGCGAGTTGTATTTGTTTGGGGAGTTTAATGAAGACGATCCGGTGCATCAGGAAGCTCGCAAGAAGTGGGATCGCCGCTGTAAATTAACCAACGGTTGGTGCGGTTTGATTATTGCGAAAGGGTTGATGGGTGCTTCTCGCGGTCAGCCTCAGTTTAAGGATATGATCGCTTTGCTTGAGGTGCGCTGGGTGTCTGCTAAAGACTTGGGAATTGGGCCACTTCAGTTGATGCCGATGTTTTGAAGTTAGTTGACTGTTGACTGTTGACTGTTGACTGTTGACTGTTGACTGTTGACTGTTGACTGTTTTGAGAAGGAAGAGGTAAAAGTAAGTTGTAAGGTGCGCCACAGCGCACCATAGTTTTTAAATTATTAAGGAGAATGATTATGTCAAATTCTACTCAAAAGCGAGAAGTGTTAGTCGCCCTTGATGCTGAATTAGCTGATAAAATAGACCAATTTACTGATAATTGGACGGAGGCGATCGAGCAGGCTCTCCGTCTATGGTACGCTAAGCAAATAGAAGATAAGTTGCGGAAGTTTTATCAAAACCGCAGCCAAGAAGATATTGAGGATGAAAAAGAATGGTTTAATTTGGTAGAGGAACAGATAGAAGAAACATGGAGCAGCGATGGACTCTAACTCAACAGGAAAAACTTATCCTCGCCAAGGTGAGATTTATCTTTCAAGGGCTTTGCGTCAGTTAGGAGATACCAAAAAAAGACCTGTAGTTGTGGTTTCTCCCGATATCCGCAACGAGTTTACTGATTCTGTCATTGTTGTTCCTTTCACAAGTAATCTTGCAGGAGTAGAAAATCCTACTCGTGTCTTGATTCCTGCGGGTGAGGGAGGATTGCAAGCTGATTCTCTAGCTGTATGTGAAAACGTTTCTGCTTTGCGGCAGACGTTCCTAGAACAAGGCCCTTACGGTCAAATTAGTGCCGATGTCCTAGCCAGAATTCAGAGGGCTATACAAGTGTCGATCGGCATTTACGAACTTTAATAATATTTCTGATATTCTAAATTTTGTTACAATTTGTAAAAATACTGTAAAGGATAGGTAAAATGCGGGTTGCGATCGCAGGTGCGGGACTGGCTGGAATGACCACAGCAGTCGATTTAGTGGAGGCCGGCCACGAAGTAGAAATTTTTGAATCCCGCCCCTTTGTCGGCGGTAAAGTCGGCAGTTGGGTAGATCCAGACGGCAATCACGTTGAAATGGGTTTGCACGTCTTCTTCGGCTGCTATTATAACTTATTTGCCCTGATGAAAAAAGTGGGAGCTTTTGACGATTTGCTCCTCAAAGAACACGTCCACACTTTTATCAATCGAGGCGGCGAAACAGGTTCTTTGGATTTTCGCTTTCCGGTAGGTGCTCCTTTGCACGGATTGAAGGCATTTTTTACTACATCCCAGCTATCCGTACAAGACAAAATTCAAAATGCGATCGCCCTGGGAACTAGCCCCATCGTCCGAGGTTTGATAGACTTTGACGGGGCAATGAAAACTATCCGCGATTTGGATAAAATTAGCTTCGCTGACTGGTTCCGCAGTCAAGGTGGCAACCAAAACTCGCTCAAAAGAATGTGGAATCCGATCGCCTACGCACTGGGTTTTATCGACACTGAAAATATTTCTGCCCGGTGTATGTTGACAATCTTTCAATTCTTTGCATCGAAAACCGAAGCCTCTGTCATGCGAATGCTAGCTGGTTCTCCCAACGAATATTTGCACAAACCAATTGTAGAATATTTGGAAAAGAAAGGAGCCAAAATTTACACGCGGCGCAGAGTAAGAGAAATTCAGTTTGAAGAAGGCGAAGAAACCCGCGTAACAGGCTTGGTAGTAGCTAACGGCGAAACAGAAGAAAATATTACCGCAGACGCTTACGTTTTCGCCTGCGACGTGCCCGGAATTCAGAAAATATTGCCCCCAGCTTGGCGCAAATGGTCGGAATTTGACAACATTTATAAATTAGATGCGGTGCCGGTTGCTACAGTACAATTGCGGTTCGACGGTTGGGTAACGGAACTGGAAGACGAAGCCAAGCGCAAACAGTTGAGTCACGCTGTAGGAATCGATAATTTGCTATATTCAGCAGATGCAGATTTTTCTTGTTTTGCAGATTTGGCACTGACAAGTCCCAAAGATTATTATCAAGAAGGAAAAGGTTCGCTGTTGCAGTTGGTGCTGACACCGGGAGATCCGTTTATTAAACAAAGCAATGAGGCGATCGCCCAACACGTACTTAAGCAAGTTCAGGATTTATTCCCCTCAGCGCGGGAATTAAACATGACTTGGTACAGTGTAGTTAAGCTCGCTCAATCTTTGTATCGCGAAGCGCCGGGAATGGATGTTTTCCGCCCTGCTCAAAAAACTCCGATCGCCAATTTCTTTCTAGCAGGAAGTTACACTCAGCAAGACTACATTGATAGCATGGAAGGAGCGACACTTTCAGGCCATCAAGCCGCTAAGGCAATTCTCGAAGCTTACAGTCATTAGTCATTAGTCGTCTCTCGTTTTCTCTGGTTCCCAGGCCTAGCCTGGGAACCAGAAAGAAACAATTCTTCAATCTAAAATCTAAAATCTAAAATCTAAAATCCCATGACTGATTGGTTAGAACACAGCGTCCAAGTAGAAGTGGCAATTCCCATCGAATTAGCGTGGCAACTTTGGTCAGATTTAGAGCAAATGCCGCGCTGGATGAAGTGGATAGAATCTGTTCATGTTCTCGAAGAAGATCCAGAATTGTCTCGCTGGAAACTCGCAACTGGCGGATTAGAATTTAGCTGGCTTTCTCGGATTCTCAAATTAGTGCCGCATCAGATAATTCAGTGGGAATCGGTAGACGGTTTGCCAAATAGAGGTGCGGTAAGATTTTACGATCGCAAAGACAGCAGTATCGTCAAGCTGACAGTGGCTTACGGAATTCCCGGCTGGCTGGGAAAATTGATGGATAACCTATTTCTCGGCCGCGTGGTTGAATCGACAATTCAGGCTGATTTGGAAAGGTTTAAAGAGTATGCTCTGAAAGTAAAAGCCACATCTTAAATTCTGAGGACTAAAGTCGTTTGGTTTTTAATTGTAACGCGAGAGTCGATCGCCCCCCGGCCTCAGTATCATAGAGATGTGCTGCTGATTCCTTCTCGGTTCAGTTATGAGTTACTGCCTAAACCCCGCCTGTCAAAACCCGCAAAATGCCGATCGTACCCAATTCTGCCTGAGTTGTGGCTCCAAACTGTTGCTCAGAGAGCGTTACCGCGCCATCAAACCCCTGGGGCGCGGCGGTTTTGGTCGCACTTTTTTAGCAATAGACCAAGACAAACCCTCAAAACCCCGCTGTGCAATTAAACAGTTTTTCCCGCTATCTCAAGGTACCAGCAGCAGCGAGAAAGCAGCAGAATTATTCAACCGAGAAGCAGTGCGGCTGGACGAATTGGGGAAACACCCGCAAATTCCCGAACTGCTGGCGCACTTTCAGCAGGAACGCTATCAGTATTTGGTACAGGAATTTATAGAAGGTCAGAATTTACAGGAAGAGTTGGCGCGGACTGGGCCTTTTAGCGAAAGTAAAATTCTCAGTCTGCTGAAGGATTTATTGCCAGTATTGCAGTTCGTGCACGATCGCAGTGTAATTCACCGAGATATTAAACCGCCCAATATTATCCGCCGCCGCATTTCTCAACCTCCCATCATTTATACTTACCCAACATTAACGGGGGAATTAGTTTTAGTTGATTTTGGCGCTGCAAAAGTTGTGGAGGGTTTGAGACAAACTGGTACAGTCATCGGTTCTCCCGAATTCGTGGCGCCGGAACAAATTAGAGGTCAAGCGGTTTATGCCAGTGATTTGTACAGTTTGGGAGTAACTTGCATTTATTTGCTGACTCAAATATCTCCTTTTGATTTGTTTGATATTAATCAAGATGCTTGGGTTTGGCGAGACTTTTTGAAGGTTCCAATTGATCCGAAATTAAGTCGCATCCTCGACAAAATGATCGAACCGAGTCTCAGTCGGCGCTACAAATCTGTAGCTGAGGTATTGCAAGATTTGCAGTTGCCGCAGTCGGCGGGGGCGGGTACGGGGGCGGGCACGGGGGCGGGCACGGGGGCACCGCCCCTACCAGCGCCTAAAAGTTCCGTGCCGCAGAGGATGCCTGTGGTGCAGAATACAGTGCCGCCAACGGTTGCAGGCACCATTTTACCTGTGCCACCGATGCAGCGGGTTGTACCCGCACGCGCGCCTACTTGGAGGTGTGTTCATACTCTGGTAGGTCATTCTAATGCTGTCACGTCGGTAGCTTTCAGTCCTGATGGCGCGACTTTAGCTAGCGGCAGTGAGGACAAGACGATTGAGATGTGGAAGTTGGATGCGGGTAAGCGGTGGTACACTCTCACTGGTCATTCTGACTGGGTGACTTGTGTGGCGTTTAGTCCTGATGGCGCTACTTTGGCTAGTGGCGGCCGTGATAAAACAATTCAAATTTGGGATTTGAATAAGGGTAAGTGGTGGTACACTCTCACGGGTCATTCTGACAGGGTTTATGCTGTGGCGTTTAGTCGGGATGGTCAGGTTTTGGCTAGCGGCAGTCGGGACAAAACTGTGCAGTTGTGGAATTTGAATAAGGGAAGGCGGATGTCGGCTTTGACGGGTCACGCTGGCGGGGTGGAGGCGGTGGCTTTTAGTTCTGGCGGGGAGTTTTTGGCTAGTGGGAGTCGGGACAAGACTGTGCAGTTGTGGGATTGGCAAAATGGTCGATCGATTTGTACTTTAGCAGAGCACGGGGATTGGGTGCGGGCGATCGTTTTTGCTCCGACTCCCCCCAGCCCCCCCTTGGTAAAGGGGGGAGTAGGAGAAGGATTGATTTTGGCGACGGGGAGTCGGGATGGTACGGCGAAGCTGTGGCGGGTGGATGCACAGGGGCGAGGGACGCTGTTGCGGAGTATGAGGGACAATTCTGGGGATGTTTTGTGTGTGGCGTTGAGTCCCGATGGTCGGGTTTTGGCGACGGGGAGTCGGGATGGCACGATTTATTTGTGGGATGCGGGTACGGGGGGTTTGCTGGAAATTCTGACGGGCCACGGGGGGGAGGTTTTGTCGGTGGCGTTTAGTCCTGATGGGGAAAGTTTGGCTAGCGGTGCGGGCGATCGAACTGTGAAGATTTGGCGGGCGATCGGGCATTAGGGGCGATGTCAAGAGTGCCTGCCTAAAAAATTTCATAATTTATGCTTGACAGGCGATCGAATGTTCTGCTACATTAGGAATTCGTGAGGACGCATAGCTCAGTTGGTTAGAGCACTACGTTGACATCGTAGGGGTCACTGGTTCGAGTCCAGTTGTGTCCATGAATTTCCATGCTTTAGCGCTCAAAGGTTTTAGGTTTGCCGTCCTAGCAAAAGTTCCTTTTTCCGCTCATCTGTCGCTCAATCTTGCTCTTGAGCATAGCTAAGTATTTCCAAAACCACCTCCATATCAGCTAAGTCCGCCCTCGACTTTTTACGCCGCGCTTTCAACTGATTGAGCAGGTCGGCCGGCTCTGGGAATTCTGCGACGGTCGGAGCGGAGTTTTTATTTGTTTGGCGATCGCGCTGTGCTTCCTTGAGCTCTTGCTCCAGCATCTGCACCTTCAGTCCTAAATCGCCGTTGCGCTCGTGCAACTGATTCAGTTCTGCATCCCATTCCGCAAGTTGCTTGTTTGCCGCTTTCAATTCCTGCCTGAGCGATTCATCGTTGCCATCGCTCAGGCACTCAATTTTCCCAGCCGTTCCTCAATGGCGGCCATACGCTCCATCACGGGGTCAAGATTTGAACTTACAGTTTTGTCTACAATGTCTACAATCTCTGTAGACACGACGCTATCATTGCTTCGTGTAGACAAATCTGTAGACGGTGTAGACACAATATTGCCGCTAGTTGTAGACACTGTATACACGGGTGTAGACGTGCCTGAGACTTCCTTGAGAATGCGTTGTGCAGCTTGACTTACCGACTCACCCTCTAGTCTCTGAGCTTCTATCCAGTTGAGAAAGTGGCCGGACGCCCTGAACGATACGACTTGACTTTGACTCATTGTAGACACCTGTATACAGTATTTGTCTACACTAACTGATGATTGTCTACAATGTCAACAAAATGTCTACAGAACTTGTAGACACAAAAATCCCCCAGTTAAGGGGGATGGGATTCAGTCGTTAGTTGTCAGGCAGTGGCTAAATTTTCCGCAGGTCGCAGAAGAGCATGGAGATTATCCGGCCGCCCTTGTGTTTTTCGCGCTCTTGCCAGTCAACCTTGCAACTGATGCTCGTATGAATCTCAACGATGCGGCCGTGCCAGTTGTAGCTAGAGTCCTCTGGTTTATTGCCAGCCACTTTGTCTCCGACTCTGAAAGCTTTGAGCGGGTCAGAGCAGGGGATGCCTGTGAGTAGCTCTGTTAGTTTTTGCTTGTCGGAGTCGGAAAGTTTGGAGAAAGAATTGCAAAAGGTCAGAAGAGTTGGAAGAACGTCCTCACCGTCCTCACCCGTCCTCTGTGCAAGGATTCTTGCCTCACTACCATCCTCACCGCTTTTTTTGGGTGAGGATGGTAGTGAGGATGAAAACCCCGCAGAATCAGGCAGTGAGGATGGTGAGGATGGATTTCGACTATTGTCGGCATCAGTCCTGACAATACCAAGGTAGTAAGCCTCCCCTTTTGTTCGTTCACCAGAAAACGAGCGAGAAGCCCCTGGCTTTAGACATGGGGAGGAAAGCGGCTGCGACTTCAGTCGCCTGGAAT
>NZ_JAUBTK010000091.1:0-29484 GCF_036702455.1 Microcoleus sp. D2_18a_D3 | reverse complement strand
TTGTCTGATACCCGTTAGTAGACGTTCCCTCTTTATCAATGCACTATTTGGTTATTTTGTCAATGCGTAAGTCCTAGTTATATCATTTCCGGTTGCATCGAAATAATAAAATCGAGTCAACAGTCAACACTCAACCATTCAGTTTTTCGACCCGCCCGTCAACAGTCAACAGTCAACAGTCAACAGTCAACAGTCAACAGTCAACAGTCAACAATCATTTCTGAGTACAACCGGAATTGAGATGAATCCCACCAGTCATTAGTGCGGTAACTTGCTGAGGGCGTGCCAAGTTCTGTAGCCGACAATTCCATCTTGCGGTAAAGCCTTGCTAATTTGCAATTGTCGCACTGCTACATCTGTCATCGTCCCGAATAATCCGTCAATGAAGCCGAAATAGTATCCATTGATTTTCAAGACATTCTGAACAATTTTAACAGCATTACCAGAACTGCCCTTCATGACGATCGGCATATTCACAGGTGCACCAGAGTATAGTGCTTCCCAAGTGATAGGGCCGACAATCCCATCTTCTTTTAAAAAGACGCGGTGTTGATAGCCTTTGACGGCGTTTTGAACTTGGACGCCGAAAATACCGTCAATCGCGCCGAAATAATATGCCCAATGATATAGAAGCTGTTGTAGTTCCTTGACAGCTTGACCTGTTGAACCCATTTGTAAAGTGGGCTTGTTTACTCCAGTGGTTGCAGCAAATGCCAGAGTTGATTGAGCAGTAGTATCGGCGACAATAGCCATAGTTTCATTGTTCAAGCTTCTTTCTTCGGTGTACATAATGTGGTTCCTCTCAAGATTTAAGTTTTCGTCTTTGATATTTCAGGTATAACTGGTGGGATTTGTGGATGCACAGTCACTTTTTGGAGTGTCACTCATTCGAGTGTCACTCGTTTGAGTTACCCGTTGGTTTGTCGTAAGAAATGCAAGCTGTAATATCTTGATGAGGACTTTCGTTGTCAATACAAACCAAGGGCTAAGGTGCGCGGTGCACACCTACCCAATACAAAGATGGGGGGTACGCACTCTACCAACTCATGTCGATTGTTTACTCAGCAAATTCTCGCAAAGCTGGAATTAAATACTGTGTCAAAGTAAAGGCATCTACTCCTAATTCCGTCCGTTCTTTGGCAGCCATGATTCCGGCTTGAGCGTGCCACCAAGCTGCTGTTGCAGTAACTGATTGTGGGGGGGATTTGCGGGCGATCGCACTTGCTAATAGTCCCCCTAACAAGCCTGTAAGAACGTCGCCGCTGCCGCCTCTGGCGAGGGCTGGGGTGCTTTCGGGATTGAGGTAGGTGATGGTACGTGAAGCGTAGCTATCCCGTAGGGAATCGCCCTCATCCTTCCAACTTATGCACACTCTGGCTCCTTTGAGCAATATCGTTGCGCCGCAAAGCTGAGCCGCTGCTTGAGTTGCGGCAATTCGATCGTCGCCGGTTTGCTCGCCTAATTCGGGAAATAAACGCTTGAATTCCCCCGGATGAGGCGTGATAATTGTCAGTGCACAGCGTTCGGACAAAATCGGGACTGTGCCGAGTTGAGCGAGGATATTTAAACCGTCAGCATCTAAAACCAGAGGTCGATCGCTCTCCAGTACAGATTCTACAGCTATTGCGGCTTCCAATGTCAGACCTGGCCCTGCGGCGATCGCATCATAGGTGTCCAAATCAATTGCTATTGGCAATTGGCTAATTGCACCGCTTTGGGTTTCGGGACATCCTATAACTAATGCCTCTGGTAACTGGCTGCTCAACATCGATTTAATCGACTCAGGAACAGCAATTGACAGCATTCCGATGCCGCTAGCTCTTGCTCCCAATGCTGCCAAAATTGCGGCTCCGCTGTAGCGGCGGGAACCTGCAATAATTAGTAAGTGACCATTGGTGTATTTGTGCGAAATTGGCGATCGGGGTAACGGCAAATGCTGAGTTGCCGATGCTTTTGTAATGCGTTGTATTGCTGGCTTTTCGCCCAAGATTCCTGCAATATCTGCTGCGGGAATATCAAAATCAATTAATTCGGAACTTCCGATATATTCTAACGCTCTATCTTGCAGAAATGCCATTTTCCACAAACCCAAACATAATGTATGTTTTGCCCTAATTGCCGTTCCCAAAACTTCTCCGGTATCTGTATGAATTCCCGATGGAATGTCTATACTTAAAAGGGGGATATTTAAATTATTTATTTCGTCAATAGCGGCGGCTGTGGAATTAGTAATTTCTCGTTCTAATCCAAATCCAAATAAACCATCTACGAGCAACTCGCAGTTTTTCAGCCGTTCAATTTTATCAACAAATGGAATATTTAAAGAACGCGCATAATCCGCGTGACTTTTTGTGAGTTCTTTTAGTTTAGAAAACGGGCAGAAAATAACTACTTGGAACCCTTGAAAGTGCAATTCGCGGGCAACAACCAAAGCATCGCCGCCGTTGTGTCCGGGCCCAACCAATACGCCGATAATTGGCAATTGAGAATTAACAAGATTTTTCCCTTCTTCCCTTTTCCTTCTATCCGTTAAATCCCGTACACTGCCCGTTGCCGAACTTCCTTCCGCCTTCAAAAGCTGCTGAATGCGTCTAGCAATCAGTCCCGCGACTTTTTCCATTAAAGCTGCGACTGGCATTCCAGCAGCAAAGATTCTCGTTTCTATTTGCCGCATTTGGTCGGCGGTCACAACAAATTTTTGAAGAGTCATATTAGTGCTAAAATTTCAGCTAACAGCAGCAGTGGTAATTTGTAGTATGCTTGTGGTATAATAAATTAGCTCGATCGAACAAAGTAACAGTAAAATAGCAATTTCTCTCCAACCATGAACAAGATTGTTGTAGGCCTCTCCGGCGGGGTCGATAGTTCCGCAGCAGCCGCAATTTTACACCATCAGGGATATGAAGTGGTGGGTTTAACGCTGTGGTTGATGAAGGGCAAAGGCCAGTGCTGCTCTGAGGGAATGGTCGATGCCGCTAAAATTTGCGAAGATTTGGGCGTTCCCCACCACATTGTTGACAGCCGCGAGGTCTTTCAGGCAAGTATTGTGGATTATTTGGTGGAGGGTTACAGTGCAGGAATTACGCCTTTGCCTTGTTCGCAGTGCAATAAAACTGTGAAGTTCGGGCCAATGCTTAAGTATGCTCGCGAAGAACTGGGAATTGAAAAGATTGCTACAGGGCACTATGCTCGCATTACTTACGATGCTGATACGGGTCGCTATCAGTTGCTGCGGGCGATCGACCCTGCGAAAGATCAGTCTTATTTCTTGTACGATCTAACACAGGATTTGTTGGCGGGTACGGAATTTCCTCTGGGGGAAATTACCAAGACAGAAACTCGCAGAATTGCGGCGGAATTTGGCTTGACAACTGCTGATAAGCCGGAAAGTCAGGATTTGTGCTTGGTGGAAAGTAACGGTTCGATGCGGGCTTTTCTGGATAAGTACATTGCGCCGCAAAAGGGTGACATTGTGGACAAGTCAGGGCGGGTGCTCGGACAGCATGACGGTGTGCACCACTACACCATCGGCCAGCGGAAGGGACTGGGGATTGCTGCACCGGAACCGCTGTACGTGATTGAACTCGATGCTGCTGGCAATCGGGTAGTTGTGGGCGATCGACAGTTGGCAGTAGAATCTGAATGTACAGTCCAGAAAGTGAATTGGGTTTCTGTGGCTGCGCCGACGGCTCCGATTCGGGCTCAGGTACAGATTCGATATCGATCGCAACCCGTCCCGGCTACAATTATTCCTGTAGAATCCTCCCAACCAGAGGAAAAAGTCGGCGGAACAAGAGTTAAGTTGATTTTTGACGAACCGCAGTTGAGTATTACCCCCGGACAAGCGGCTGTCTGGTATGACGGCGATGTGCTATTGGGCGGCGGCATCATAGAAAGAAACCAACTCCCAAATTAAAGCAAGGGGCGGGCTAGGAGCAACGACCCACAAGAAACCACCCACAAAAAAACTCTTTGTGGAACAGGCATCTTGCCTGTTTGTGATCCCCACCCACAAAAAAATTCACTCTTTGTGGAACAGGCATCTTGCCTGTTCCAAAAGGAAACTTATATTTCATTTCACAGGGTACATTTACCTAGCTAACTTTTTTTCCAAACGCAAGATATTTCCCCTAGCATTAGTACGGTACACCCAAGTTTGCCTACCATCAGAAACCACAACCCGCCAACCTTCAACAATCATTTGACCGCAAATTTCATCCGCTTTCGAGAGTCCTAAACAAGTATTCGGCCAACTTTGTCCGCTCGATTCAGTTACTTTCAACTTGTCAGCAGCAATGCCAGTGGAGTCCGACAACTCTCGGCGAACTGCTGCTGCTACGGTTGCGGGCAATTTGTTCGGGGGATTTGGGGGAGTCGTCTCCGCCAAATTTCCCGGTTCGGAAATTAGAGTATTGAGTGCCAATACCGAATAGCTGATTTTTTGGGGCACCGCTGCTGAGGAAAATTGCTGCGCGGTTTGCGGCGGTTGCCTTTCCAACTGAGCAAGGGAATCTTTGAGAGCGCCCGCGTTAGCTGCTGCGGTGTGTCTTAGCGCCGGATACATTTCCCATACCAGAATTCCTGTCAGCACCAAAGCCAAGATTACAGGATTGGGCTGCTTTTGGTCTCGGTTTTTATTTATTTGAAATTTATTTGTGGAGATTCTTTTCATCATACGCCCTCTGCCTCACTTTACACAATGCGCGATCGCTCCTGAACACTCAACTGCAGATACTGATTTAGACACTATTGCTGGTGCTATTGGTTCCTTTGTGCAGAACCGACTTGACTGCTGGTGCGTGCGGCGCAAGTATTTCCTACTCGCTGCCGGCTGTTGTGTTTCAGGAAACTTGCACTACCCAGTTATTACTTAATTTTTACTTTTTGTCTCCGGGTATTAAGAAAAATTTATGCTTAAGTAAATATTCTTAAAGGCCTCTAATCTTGCCCCCGCATCTCAGTACAAATTACTATTCTGCGTCCCAAAACTGCTAAACGTGTTTTAGACTGGGGGAAGCGAGCTGAGCTAAGGATATCACAGGGATGCCTCAAATTGGGTTGCAACAGGACGAAAACGCATTAGAAATTAAATCAGCTATCGCTGATTAATTATATTAGCGTTGTGGTTTTCTAGAGCGATCGTCCCCGAAACTACTAAAAAAGTAGCGATCGCTACTTTTTTAGTAGAATATTGTTGAAATCTATCGATTATGAACAGAAAATCTCTGGGAATCCATTTAATGAATCGGCTGAGCTATCCTCAAAAATTTACCTTAATCGGTTTTCTATTTGCAATACCGTTAACCTTGGTCATGTACCTGCTGATTTCCGAAATTAACAGCAGGGTTGATTTTTCCCAAAAAGAAATCTACGGTAATCAATACCTGCGCCCACTGCGCCAGTTGAGGGAATACATACCTAAACTTCAACTCTTAAATTATCAGCCTTTAAATACAAATTTAAGCCTGCCAGATACGAGAGCCGATTTAGAAGCTAAGATGGATGCGAACTTTCAATCCCTGGCTAATACAGATCGCCAGCTTGGAAACATATTAATGTCCAGTGAAAAATTTAATAATCTTTATCAAGATTGGCAAAACTTCAAACTTCGCCGCAGCCAGTGGAGTTTAGAAACTTACGATTTTGTATATCAACGTTTAGCTACCGACATTGATAGACTGAGCGCTCACGTCGGCGATACTTCTAATCTAATTTTAGACCCCGATCTAGATACCTATTATCTGATGGATGCTACCTTACTGAAGATTCCAGAAATCCAAAAACTTTTGTCAGAGATTAGGCTTATTTCTCAAAAAAACAGCTTGCGTTCCTATGCCACACCTAAAGAAAGAGCGAAACTGATTACTTTGGCCGGCAAGTTGAGAGAACTTAATCAGGATTTAGCAATCAATATGGAGGTAGGAGCTAGCAATAATCCTCACGGGAATCTGCGACAGAAATTAAGCGAGGATGTGACCAACTTTAACTCCGTAGTAGAGCTGCTAACTGGGCAAATAGATAAACTGATTTATCCCACAGCCTTAGTGGAATATTATGCCTATCTCGATGGCAGCGATCGAGCTCTGAATTCGAGTTTTGAAGTGTGGGACGAAACTCTCAATGAATTAGACTTTCTCCTGCAAAAACGCATTGATAGTTTTGTTGCCAAGAAACGCATAATTTCTATTGTTGTGTTAATAACCTTAGCCTTAGTTATTTATTTATTTGTAAGTTTTTACAGAAGCGTTATGCAAACTGTATTTGTCCTTGACGAAGCTGCCAAAAAGATGGCAAGCGGCAATCTTGACCACAAAATTATTTTGGATAACAGAGATGAACTCGGGCAAGTTGTGGGTGCGTTTAACAAGATTGCCGATGCCCTAGTTGGTGCAAATCACAAAATTACTGTTCTCAACGATCGCCTAAAAGCTGAAAATATGCGAATGAGCGCCGAACTAGACGTTACTCGCAAGATTCAGCAGATGCTGCTGCCGAAAGACCGAGAGCTCAACGAAGTTATCGGCTTAGATATTGCGGGATTTATGGAAGCTGCTGAGGAAGTAGGCGGCGACTATTACGACGTACTCCAGCACCAAGGTAGAGTAAAAATCGGCATTGGGGATGTGACGGGACACGGATTGGAGAGCGGCGTTTTAATGATTATGGTTCAAACCGCAGTGCGAACCTTGCTCGCCTACAATGAACCAGACCCAGTAAGATTTTTAAGTGCTATTAACAGTGTAATTTACGATAACGTGCAGCGGATGAAATGCGATAAAAACGCCAGCCTTGCTTTGCTAGACTATGAGGAGGGGATGCTGAAGCTGAGCGGCCAGCACGAAGAAATGATTGTTGTGCGGTGTAACGGTTCTGTCGAGCGGTTTGATACAATCGATTTGGGTTTCCCGATCGGGCTGGATGTAGATATTGCTGAATTTGTTGCTGAGAAAATTGTGCATTTGCATTCAGGAGATGTGGTTGTGCTGTACACTGACGGGATTACGGAAGCTAAAAATATGGATAAAGTGCTTTATGGTTTAGATAGGTTAATTGAGGTAATAGAGATTAATTGGCAGCGTTCGGCTGCCGAAATCAGGCACGCTGTAATCAAGGACGTGCGATCGCACATCGGCGAACAAAAAGTTTTTGACGACATCACATTGTTGGTACTCAAACAAAAATAACTACTTGGATCTCCCTTCTAAAGTTTAAAATATATTCAGTGATGCCCCTCATCTCAAACTTTAGCTCTCACATCGATATGATTCAGATTTTAGGCGATTTCATAGAGTATCCCGCTAGCCAAGAATACTTAATAATTGGATTTTCTCCGAGTTCGGTTCCTCTCAAGCAGCGGTGGCGGAACAACGGTTTGTCGGCGGATTTTCTGGCTGACTACCTGACGACTTTTTTTCCGGGCAACCAAGATGAGCCATCGACAATTGAAAGACAAGCTGAAATAAAAAGCGCTGTTAGCTACATTGCAAACGAGTTATTGGAAAATGCCATGAAGTTTAATGATGAAACGTCGGAGTACCCGATCGATATTAAACTGCAATTAGAGAGCGACGGAGTGATTGTCTCAGTTGCTAACAGCATCTCTCCCCAAGCTGTGGACAAGTTTCAGGCTTATATTCAGCAGTTGCTGACCTCCGAGCCCAGCGAACTTTACATTCAGCGGTTGGAAAAAAATGCTGCTGACGAAAGCTGTACCAATTCTGGATTGGGTTTGTTGACCATGCTCACCGATTATACCGCCAAACTTGGCTGGAAATTCCAGACCGTACACAAAGACCCGGAAGTAATTGCGGTGACAACAATGGTGCAATTAACAGTTTGACATACGTCCTCGTCCTTTCATGAGCGAGGATTCCTTAACGCTTCACAGCAACGCGCTACCAAAGTAGTCTTACCGTTGCTCCACGTCCGTTTATAGTCTCCCAATGCCCTATGGCGACTATGTTTCGTTGTACTCAAGCAAAAAGCTAGGTGTCTTCAGGGTTGCAGTTAAGCATTGCCCCTCCGAACAGTCTAGGTGCGCTCTCATCGTAGCTATTTCAACGCGTCTTGAGCCTGTAGACTTCTCTATTCTAGCTCAAAGCCCTCGTAGAAGGACGGGGTTTTAGACCCATTTCTTTGATAAGCAACGCTAGCGATCCATAATATTTAAGGGACTTTTTTTTGTGGCTATGGAAATTAATACAGAAGATTACCAGATCTGTTACGATCCAGCAACGGCAACCGTGAGTTTTATTGGCTCTCTAAGGCTGAGCGGGCCTGCAGAGTACGCGCCGATAGCGCAGTTGCTGACCAAGGTTGCCGACTTGGAACCGACGAAAATTACCCTCAATTTGCAGCAGTTAGAATTTTTGAACAGTTCTGGCATCAATACGCTATCGAAGTTTATTATCGAGGTCCGCAAAACAGCCAGGGTGCAAATGGCGGTGCAAGGCTCTCAAAGCATAGCTTGGCAAGGTAAATCTTTGAGGAATTTCCAGCGCCTGATGCCTGATTTAGAGTTGGAATTTCTATAGAAACACGATTACTTTTAGGGTGCGAGCTGTTGAGCAATTTTTTGTTAGTCGAGGCGCAAATTCTAGAGTTATGCTGGAAGAACAACCATCTAGAGAACAGCTACTTTTAGAGATAGAAAGATTGCGCCAGCAAGTGGAAGACTTGAAGGAGGAAAAAGCCGATCTGGAAATCTTGCTGGAAACTACTGCGGAACATTCCGATACGGTTGAAACTGAGTTGCGATATCGGGCATTCGAGGCGGTGCGCGAAGGCGAAATCAAGCTGGCTCAATTTCTCGAAGCGATTCCCATAGGTGTGCTCGTGCTGGATTCTCAAGGCAGACCTTACTACGTAAATCACGCCGGACACCAGTTACTCGGTCAAGGAGTTTTGCCCTTAAATTCAGTTGAGGATGTGTCAGAAAGTTATCAAATTTATATCGCGGGAACTGAGACTATTTACCCTTTCGAGAATTTGCCCATCGTCCGAGCTTTGAGGGGCGAAAACGCGACGGCTGATGATCTGGAAATTCATCGAGCCGACAAGAAAGTTCCCCTAGAGATTTGGGGAAGGCCAATTTTTGACGAGCGTGGCCAAGTTGCTTTTGCGATCGCAGTTTTTCAAGATGTCACGGAACGCAAAGAAGCTGAATCCGAGCGCCATTTATTTATTCAGAAACTATTTGACCTCAACCAAAATTTAGAAAAATCCCTGGATGCCGAATCAGACTTAACTGATGCCTACGGTAGATTTGTGCCGCACCAATTTCTAAATTTGTTGGGATATGAAAGTATTATAGATGTCAATTTAGGCGACCAAGTGCAGCAGGAGATGTCGGTGCTCTTTTCGGATATCCGCGACTTCACGACGCTTTCAGAAACTATGAATCCCCAAGAAAACTTTAAATTTATCAATGCTTATCTTTCGCGGATGGAGCCTGCTATTACTAGCAATAACGGGTTTATTGACAAATACATCGGCGATGCAATTATGGCTTTGTTTAGTGACTTTGCAGATGATGCAGTGAAAGCGGGTATTGCAATGCTAAATATCCTGAAGAATTATAACGAATACCGTCAAGAGGTCGGCTACGTCCCGATGCGAATTGGCATTGGCATCAATTCGGGTTCTTTGATGCTGGGGACAGTCGGGGGTAAAAGCCGAATGGACAGCACTGTGATTAGCGATGCTGTTAATCTAGCATCTCGCATTGAAGGATTGACCAAAGATTACGGCGTACCTCTGTTAATTTCTCAGCAGACTTTGGAACGGTTGCGAAATCCGAACGATTATGCTATTAGGATTGTGGATAAAGTACAGGTAAAAGGAAAATCTCAATATGTCGTAGTCTATGAGGTATTTGATGCAGATCCGCCGGAAATTCTGTCGGCAAAGCTAGAAAATTTGCCTGTATATAATGAAGCTATGTTACTGTGCGATCGCAAGGATTTCCGAGAAGCTGGAAAATTGTTTGAAGAGTGTTTGCGAACAAACCCCAGCGATCAGGTAGCTCGCATTTACCTTAAACGCTGTCGGGATTGGCGATCGCTCCTTAAAGGAATTTAAAGCAAGTTAGTCGATTTTAGATTTTAGATTTTAGATTTACTCCACAGATGAATCGGGGATATTGAACAAGAGTCTAAAATTTTGAGCGGCTGACGACTTCTGTCGGAAAGCAAGTATCCGTTTTTGGGCAGAGTCATCAATCAGGACCCAAAGCATCCAGGATACAAGCCCCCAGATTCATTCCGAAAGCAGACTCAGGACCCAGAAATAAAAAACCTGTATCCAATAAACAAGCCCCCGAATTTATCCGTGGGGTCAAGGCTTAAATCTAAAATCTAAAATCTAAAATCTAAAATCGATTGACTCATATCCAATCCGGTAACATCAGAATAACATAACAGTCGCCCCGGCTGTGAGGACAGATACTAGAGTTAATGCCTCGTCTTGATAGTGTCCAACTCCTCATAACCAAACCCTACATTTATGAGCTACCTCACAAAGTAATCCAAGCTCGGAGAGCTTTCTGGGATCAAGAAAACACAGGCCTATCCCCTGTTTAAAATCAGCCACCACATCATTAACAATCGAGCTTTTAGGCACAACCCAGAGACTTTCAAGAAAAGCCGAATCGTCCCCGGTACGACACTGGTTTTTAAGGTGAAGCCTTTATGTTTTCCAGGCACTACAACTAAAATATATCTTGAGAGTGATGACTGACCTCTGGAATCTGTCAAAGGTGTAAAATATAAACAGCTTTATATCTGTTACTTCTGAGGGATCTCAAAAGAGAACGGCTTAGGGCTCAAAAACCAGCGATCGGTAAATTGGTGCGAGAACAGCGGCAAGCGCTGCACCTGTCTCAGAAAAAGTTGGCGGATGAATTAGGGATGACCTTTCCCACGATTAATCGTTGGGAAAATGGACACGCTACGCCTTCTGGGTTGGCAGTCAAGCAAATTTAGATATTGCTGGATGAGTTAGGTAATTCGCCAGATGCAACGCTTAGCGAATGCAGTAAGGCGCTGCGAGCAAGATATTTTTCGGATAAGGAGTACAAAGGGTGAGTTTAGAGGGAATCAACAGCATTTTCAGAGATATTCGACTACTTCCCTATGGTGTGGCGACCCTCTCCGTGGCTTTGGCACTGGCGCTAACCCGATCGCTTTTACCGTGGATCTACCCAACCACGACGCCCCTGTTTTTCATCGCGGTGATAGTGAGTTCCTGGTATGGCAGTTTCGGGGCTGGGTTACTGGCAACAATTTTATCCACACTGGCAATCAACTATTTTTTTATTGAGCCGTTCTATTCCTTACAGATAGTTAATCTAGAGACAATTGTTCGGCTGGGTATGTTTTCAATCGCGGCAGGATTCATGGCTTCACTCAATCTATCGTGGCGCACTGCTCAAAAAAACGCGAAAGCAGCCTTGCAAACTTTACAGGAGTCAAGGTCGCTAGAACAAAAGGCCCAGCTTCGGGGCGAAGTCGCACAAACTGCGGCGACGGAGGCAAAAGAACAGCTAGAAACGGTACTTTCTACCATCAACGATGGGTTTTACATCCTCGATCGCGATTGGCGCTACACCTATGCCAACGATCGCTACTGTGAAATGGTTGGAATGCCGCGGTCAGCGATTCTGGGTCAGAACGTTTGGGAGTTATTTCCCGCTGCCGTTGACACCGATGCTTACGTGCAGTTTCATCGGGCAATGCGCGAACAAACGCCGCTCCAGTTTGATTATCTCTACTCACCTTGGAACGGTTGGCATGACCATCGAATTTACCCTTCGCCCAGTGGACTGACCGTTTTGCTTGCTGACATTACCGATCGCAAACAGACGGAACTCCTCCTAATCGAGCAGAAACGACTGCTGGAGTCGATCGCATCCGGACAGCCACTAGACGACTGTCTGGCAGCGGTGTGTGACTCAGTATCCAGGCTGAATCCGGGTACCCGCGCCTGCTTCCTGCTAGCCGATGCTCAGCGGCTGACGTTTAAGAGATCCATTACTCCAGACTTTCCAGCGTCTTTTGGTGAAGGACTCCAAGATGCTCCGATTAACGATTTGTGTATTGGAACCTGCGGCGAAGCAGTGTATAGCGGTCAGCCCGTGACCTGCGCCGACATTGCCAACGACGATCGTTGGTCGCAAGCATGGCGAAATTTATGCGTGGCTCATGGCATTCTAGCCTGTCATTCTCAGCCCGTGTTCAGGCAGGACAATGTACCTATGGGGTCGCTGATGCTGTGCTTTAGCGAGGCGCGGATGCCCACTGATTGGCAATATAAACTCGCCGAGTTCGGCACCCAAGTTGCCAGCATCGCCTTCGAGCGCGATCGATCGTTCCAGGCGTTGCGCGAGAGCGAAGAACTGCTCCGATTGGCTTCCGAAGGCGGCAATTTGGGTTTGTGGTATTGGGATATGGAAACTGACACCCTGAGTTTGACGGACATAGCCAAAGCGATGTTTGGTTTACCCGTGGATAAGGCAATGTCCATGAAGGTGTTTTTAGAAGCGGTGCATCACGACGATCGCCCATTCGTTCGCACCGTCCTCACAGAGCTCAAAGCGAATCAACCGCATACTGAAATTGAGTATCGGACGCTGTGGGCAGACGGCAGCGTTCGTTGGATTTTGGCAAAGGGCGATTGCGCCTATAACGCTGATGGCATCATAATTTCGACGCGCGGTGTATTAATCGACATCAGCGATCGTAAACAAGCCGAAGAAGCGTTGCGTCAAAGCGAAGAGCAGAGTCGCAACATTCTAGAGAGCATTGATGATGGATTCTTTTCCCTTGATGAGAATTGGCGTTTCACTTACGTGAATCGGTCAGCGGAAATTCTGCTAGACCGCACGGCAGGCGAGCTGATTGGGAAGAATTTGTGGGGAGAATTCCCTGGGTTCAATGGCAGCGAGTTTGAGCGGGTTTATCGGCGAGTGGCAAACGAGCGCGTGGCTTTGTCAGTCACGGCGTTTTATCCCGATCACGATCGGTGGTATGACGTTCGCACCTACCCTGCCGCGAACGGGATTACCATTTATTTCCGAAATGTCACCGCTCGAAAACAGGCCGAGGAGGTATTGCAACAACGAGAAGCAGAACTTCGTTTAGTGACCAATGCCGTGCCTGCCTTGATTTCCTTTGTAGACTCAGACCAGCGCTATCGCTTCAACAATCGAGCATATGAAGAATGGTTGGGACATCCGGCAGCGCAAATCTATGGCAAGCACCTTCAAGAGGTTTTAGGCGAAACTGCCTATGAAGGGATTCTTCCTTATGTTGAGCAAGTCTTGGCAGGAGAGGAAGTGACCTTTGAAACCCAAGTTACCTACAAAGATGGTGGAACCCGTTATATCAATGCGACCTATGTTCCCCGCTTCAATAGCCAGGGAAAAGTTGAAGGGTTCGTAGCACTGGTCAACGATATCACCGATGGCAAACAAGCAGAAGCCACACTACGGGAGAGTGAGGCACGGTTCCGGCTGATGGCAGATGCCGCCCCTGTGCTGATTTGGATGTCGGGCACCGATAAACTCTGTTATTACTTCAACCTCCCGTGGCTAAACTTTACGGGACGGACGATCGAGCAAGAAAGGGGCAATGGTTGGGCAGAAGGAGTCCACCCCGACGACTTTGAGCGCTGTTTAGACACCTATGTGACTGCCTTTGATGCCCGTCAACCGTTCAAGATGGACTATCGCTTGAAACGCTGTGATGGCATATACCGTTGGGTTATGGATGAAGCTGTTCCTCGCTACGGATTGGACGGTGAGTTCTTGGGCTACATCGGCTCCTGTGTTGATATTGAAGACCACAAACAAGCTGAGGAAGCCCTGCGCGAGAGTGAATCCCGCCTCCGTCTGATCATTGAAAGCGCCAAAGATTATGCCATCTTCACCCTCGACCTTAACGGCATCATAGCCAGTTGGAACTCAGGGGCCGAACGCCTGTTGGGCTATACCGAGACAGAAGCAATTGGTTGCCCGAGTCGCATGATGTTCACACCCGAAGATAACGAACAAGGACAAGCCGAGTACCAGAGGCAAACGGCTCTACTGCAAGGCCAGGCCGAAGACGAACGCTGGCACGTCCGCAAAGATGGGCATCGCTTTTGGGCCAGTGGATTGATGATGCCCCTGCTTAACGAAGCGGATTGTCCGCAGGGATTTGTCAAAATTATGCAGGACAAGACCGCACAACGGCAAGCAAGTGAGCGACTGCAATTGCTGTATGAAACTACCCGCGATCTGATGCAGACAGAAAAGCCCCTGGCTTTGATGGACACGCTATTCCGCAAACTTGCATTGCAACTCGATCTGCACTCTTACTACAACTTCATGGTGGAAGAAAAAGACAACCGCCGGATGCTGCATTTGAGAAACTATGATGGCATCTCTGAAGAAAGGGCGCAGGCGATCGCATGGATCGAATTAGGGCAATATCTCTGTGGACTGGTTGCCCAAACGCAGCAGCAACTTGTCTTGAATCAAGCCGAAATTTCCACTCATCCGAATGGTAAAGCCGCCTATGAACTGGGCATCACGGCTTACGTGGGTCAACCGTTAATCGCTCAAGGACAGTTATTAGGAACGCTCTCATTTGCCAGTCGGACTCGGACGCACTTTACGCCTGCAGAAATCGATATGCTGGGATCGACCTGTGACCAGATCGCGATCGCTCTGGAACGCGCAAACCTGAACGATTCACTCCAGCAGCAAGCGGAACAGCTAAGACAGGCAAATCGGATCAAGGATGAGTTTTTAGCGGTACTATCCCATGAATTGCGATCGCCCCTCAATCCCATCCTGGGGTGGTCAAAGCTGCTGCAAACTGGCAAGCTAGATGCGGCAAAAACTGCACAGGCGTTAGCGACGATCGAACGCAACGCCAAGCTGCAAGCTGAATTGATTGAAGATTTGCTTGATGTCTCGAAAATTCTCCAAGGCAAGCTCAGTCTTAATATTCGTCCAGTCGATTTAGCTTTAACCGTGGAATCGGCGATCGAAACTGTCAATTTGGCTGCTGTTGCCAAATCCATTGATATTCGGACTGTGTTAGATCCTCAGATCGGACAAATTTTGGGGGATTCGGGCCGTTTGCAGCAAGTAATCTGGAATCTTGTTTCCAATGCGGTCAAATTTACTTCAGCCGGGGGGCGCGTTGAGGTGCGATTAACTCGTGTTGGCAATCAGGCTCAAATTACGGTGGCTGATACAGGGATTGGCATCGCACCGGAGTTTTTACCCTACGTGTTTGACTACTTCCGCCAAAAAGATGGCGCTACAACCCGCAAGTTTGGTGGCTTGGGATTGGGGCTGGCGATCGTGCGGCATCTAGTGGAACTGCACGGCGGCACCGTTGGGGCCCAGAGCCAGGGTGAAGGGTTAGGAGCTACCTTTACTGTAAGACTGCCCCTATCACCGAAGGTAAGACAAGAAAACTCTCTTGCAGGACTTTCGGAACGATCGACTGCGGATGAACCGTTATCGGGGATGCGGATACTGGTTGTAGATGATGAGCCGGATATGCGAGACTTGATTTCCTTTTCACTAGAAGATGCAGGTGCAGAGGTACTGACTGTTGCTGTCGCTCAAGAAGCCCTCACAGAGTTGACTAATTTCCAGCCAGATGTCCTGTTGAGCGACATTGGAATGCCGGGGATGGATGGCTATATGCTGTTGCGGCAAGTGCGAACCCTGCCGCCAGAACGGGGTGGGCTGATTCCCGCGATCGCCCTGACTGCCTATGCGGGGGAGTTTAATCAAAAGCAAGCTTTGCAAGCTGGATTTCACCGACATCTGGCAAAGCCGATCGAACCGGATAAATTAATTAAAACCATCGTCGCACTTCTTAGCAAAAATACTCATGGCCCAGCAAGCTATAAAAATTGAGCCGAAGGAGTTCAAACCGATCGAACATCACCAAGCTTTTAAGTTGCTCAGGTTAGGCAGGGATATTTGTATTAGAGGAGAATCTACCAATAAATCCGGTTTCTAGTCTAACAGTGCGTAAGTCCTGATAATATAATCAGTAATTTGGAGTGTCAAAAAAAGACGATGATAATTAACAAGCAGCAGCCTAGAATACATATAAAACCTTCAGTGATTAAAGCGATAGCTCTGTTCTTTCTGTGCTGCTTGTTAACTGCAAGTTGTGGACAAAGAACACGTCCATCGGTCACTGCGAGCGGCGAAAATGCTAATAACCGCGTTACTATTGGCACAACTTTGAAATTGCGGACGATCGACCCTGCAGACGGTTACGAAACCTTATCTGGACAATTGCTACGCAATTTGGGCGACACTCTCTACACTTACAAGTCGGGAACTACAGAGTTAATCCCCCACTTAGCGACAGCGATGCCAAAAGTTAGCCAAGACGGATTGACATATACAATCCCCTTGCGTCAAGGCGTTATTTTTCACGACGACACACCGTTTAACGCCGCCGCAATGGAATTTTCCTTGCAACGGTTTATCCAAAATGGCGGCAGTCCGGCTTTGTTGTTGAGCGATGCAGTAGAATCCGTGAAAGCGACGGGCGAATACGAATTAACTTTTCAACTCAAAAAGCCTTTTGCTGCTTTTCCTTCCCTGTTGACATTTTCGGGTATGTGTGCAGTTTCTCCGAAAGCTTACGAGATTGGGCCGGGTAAATTTAAACCCGATACCTTTGTGGGAACTGGACGTTACAAGCTGGCGAAGTACGGCAGCGATTCTCTCAAGTTTGACGTGTTTGACAAGTATTGGGGGGAAAAGCCGGTTAATCAAGGAATTGACATTTTGCTGCTTTCTAGTTCGTCAAATTTGTTCAATACTTTTCAGACTGGTGCTGTTGATGTGGCTTATTTGTCTCTGGATGCAGACCAAGTTCGCAGCTTGGATGAGGGAGCAAAAAAAGGGAAATGGCAGGAAATCGCGGGGGAAAGCAGTACGGTTAATTACATGACGCTGAATATGCAGTCTAAACCGCTGGACAAGTTAGAAGTGAGACAGGCCATCGCAGCAGTGATGGATCGCCCGCTGATTAACGAGCGCGTACTGCTGGGACAAGCACAACCGCTTTACAGTCTGATTCCCACAACCTTGGACGTTCAAAAACCGGTTTTCAAAGAACTGTACGGCGACGCCAACACGGCCAAAGCCAAGGAACTTTTAACGAAAGCGGGATACTCGGCCACAAATCCTTTTGTTCTGCAAATTTGGCATGCTTCGGCTTCAAGAAAAAGAGCTTTAGTCGCGAGTACCATCGAGGCGCAAACTAAACTCAAAATGGACGGGATAATGCAGGTAGAAATTAACAGCGTGGAATCTCCGACTTTGTTTCAAAACATAGAGAAGGGCATTTATCCAGCGGTTTTAGTGGATTGGTCCGCCGACTTTTTTGACGCTGACAATTACATTCAGCCGTTTTTAGATTGTGCCACAGGTTCGGAGGCTGGGGGCTGCTCCAAGGGTGCAAGTCAAAGTCAGGGATCGTTTTATTATAACGATCGGGTAAATCAACTGATCGACAAGCAGCGCAAAGAAACAAACCCTGAAACCCGCAAAGCCATATTTGCCGAAATTCAAGACATACTGGGTAAAGATGTACCTTTCATCCCTCTTTGGCAGGATAAGGACTATACGTTTGCTCAGAACAGCATTACCGGCGTCCGTCTCGAACCGACGCAATCTTTTCCTTTTTGGTTCCTGAAAAAGCAATAATTCGTTACAATAATTTTGGGGAGTTGAAACGTCAATAATTATTGCATATTTTGTACACAACAGGGTGATGATTGTCACAGTTTATCAAAGAGACTGATCACCCGACCCTCCTTAATAATGTGGGATATTATTAAGAGAGAGATTTTGCTGAGGGTGGGTATATGAAACTTGGAATTTTAACAACAACAGGGCTGCTGATTGCGATCGGCTGTGCATCGGGAGTAAAGGCAGAAAACGTATCACACGTCAAGCAATTATTAGAAACTAAAAAATGTAGCCAATGCGACTTGACAGGAGCGCAGCTTGCTGGTATTAATTTAACTGGCGCAGATTTGAGTGGTGCGAATCTGAGCGGTGCAAATTTGAACGGTGCAAATTTGAACGAAGCCAAACTGAATGAAGCCAATCTGAAACAAGCTAAATTGCAAGGTGCAAGTTTAATTGCGGCTAAAATGCACGGGGCTAATTTGGAGGGTGCTGATTTGAGCCGCGCTAATCTGAGTTTGGCTGGTTTAGTGATTGCGAGTTTGAAAAATAGCAACCTCACCAGCGCTAATTTAATCGGCGCTAATTTAGAAAGCGCCAATTTGGCGGGTGCAAACTTGAGAAATGCTCGCCAGTCACTTGCGAATTTATCTAATATCAGCCTAAGAGGTGGCAGTTTGTCGGGAATAGACGTACAGGGAGTCAACTTGCGGGATGCAAATTTGACCAATGCAAATTTGAACGGTGCAAATTTGAACGGTTCGGACTTGACAGGTGCTAATTTAAAGAATGCCAATATGGCAAATGTAGATTTGAAAAACGCTTCTTTGCCGTAGGACGCTCGCCAATTGCTATATCAAATTCTGGTGCTTAACAAACTTAATATAATCAGGTAGGGGCAATTCTGAAATTGCCCCTACAGTTTTAATGGTAGGATTTATATCATGTCCGGTCGATTACCCTTCATCAGGTAGATACTGTCTTGATCTGTCAAGGGGTAGCGAGCAAATAAGTTGGATCGAAAGGCTTTTGGGACTTTAAAATACCAAAAGCCAAATGCACCAACTTCCTCATCAAAGCACCAATCACCTGCATTTTGACCTTTCCACGACCCAATAATCGCTCAGTCATGGCTTTGAGCAAAGGATTACAACGCATCGCCACCACCGCAGGCATATACAATGCCTTTCGCAATCGGACATTTCCCGTACAAGACAAACGAGTTTTGCCATGCACAGAAGTTCCTGAACTACGCTCACAGGGAGTCAAACCTGCATAAGCTGCGAGTTGACGAGCATTTTTGTAATCTTCAATCCGACCAACTTCAGCTAACAATACAGCGGCAGTTTGTTCTCCAATTCCTGGAATCGAAGTCAATAGCTCGCGCTGCTGTTTTAAATGTGGATGTTGGTCAAAATGATCGCTAATCATTTTTTTGATTTCTGCTTGTTGTTCTTTGATGTATTCCAAATGAGCTCTGGTAAGTTTAGCTACGGAAACTGTAGCTGTTTCTAAACGATTCTCTTCCTGTTGATACATTTGGGTCAAAGATTCTAGTCGTCGCAGTAAAGCTTGTAATTCCTTGACTTCAAACGGGGTTGGCTTCCAGAATGACGGTTTAATCGCTGCACAAAAACGAGCAATTAATGCTGCATCTACAGAGTCGGTTTTAGTACGCAAAAGTTCGCTTTTAGCAAACCCTTTAATCCGAGCCGGATTAACCACACTCACCGCGATCGCCTGCTTCATACAGAAACTCAGCTAGGGCATCGACCTAATTGCTCGTGGCTTCCATACAAGCATGAAGTTCTTCAACACCTTGTTTTTTGAGCCACTGATTTAAACTCTCAAACCCTTCGGTATTATTCGTGAACTTTTTTGGTTTTGAGCCACGTTCTTCTTTCAGTAAAAAAACATGAAAGTCTTTTTTACTGATATCTATGCCTAAAAATGTCGGTGTCATTGTTTGCTCCCTGCTCCCTATTTGTATGAAAGAACATGACAGGCAATTTAACTAACCTTATAAATGCAGGCTGTCCCGTGAAAACGAGCGCCTAAGATACTGTCCAGTTTTTTATATGCGCCTGTCATCAGTCATGGGAGCTTATCTACGCAACAGACTTGTGAGTGTCACTCGGGGCGGGCCAACTTCACCAATTTCTGATGTCCGATCACAACACTTTTTACTGTCATGTGTACCTTAAGGAAGAAACTTTAATGGTTTCTTTATCTTTACTCGTGTTACGATTCAATTACAACCGTGTCTGCGGTTAGATTACAACCGTGTCTGCGGTTCTATAGCCTGCGGTCTACGGTTTGAGCGCCTGACTCTTTTAAGATACAAGGGGCGGGTTCACTAACAATATCTGCCAATAATTGACAATCTCAAAAACCCGCCCGGCCGGGATATTATGGTCAATCGAGCGGACATGATATTATCTGGTTTCCTGTCGCTGCGTAGGTCAATAGATTTTAGATTTTAGATTTTAGAATTGAAGCATTGACCCCAGGGATGAATCCGGGGGCTTGTATCCTGGATGCTTTCGGTCATTGTTCGCTGTGTCAAGCTTTTCCCCGGTGTCTGCGATTGCTTCATATTTGGATCTAGGATCAATCTTGCTCGTGAGCATCTTGGGCGAAGCGGATAATGTCATCATCGCCGAGGTATTCACCATTTTGGATTTCAATCATCACCAGGGGAATAACGCCTGGATTTTCTACGCGGTGAGCAGTATTCATGGGAACGTAGGTTGACTGTTTCTGCATGAGAATCGTCTCTTTGTCGTCGCAGATAACTTTAGCGGTACCGGAGACGACAACCCAGTGCTCGCTGCGGTGATAGTGCATTTGGGTGCTGATGTGATGCCCCGGCTTGACTTCAATGCGATTGATCTTATAACGATCGCCCGCGTCTATGACTGTAACTTGACCCCAGTAGCGGGTTTGTGTGCGATCGTCAATTTTTTCTATTGTGTCCACTGTTTCCACCATCCTGTTTATCTCGCCAACGGTGTCTGTAAAAATATCTGTAGTTCAAAGTATAGCAGGGATAGGGTAAGTGCGATCGATTTAAACATTACTCAATTAGCCGCCACTCGCGAGCATCAACAAATTGCGACAAATGCCCCACATTTGTTGTAGCAATTACCACCTCATTGCCTTCACTTGCCTCCAATATTGCTTGAGCCGCCAAAATCACATCCCCGTCAAGTGCATTAGGTTCGGCTGTTGGTCTTCCTCTCATTCTCGAATCAGCCCACAACTGAGCCGCTAAAAGCATTACCTCTGTAGTCAAAGGACGGTAGGGGATTTGCGATTTAAGTTGATCAAGTCGTCTAATACCTTCCGTTTTACCTGCACGAATTAATTCGCGCCTCACCTCATAGTCAGCAATTTCAGGAAGCATGACAATGTAACCTTTTAGCGGCAAAGATTGCAGCCAAAGTTGGCTCTCTTGATATAAAGGAGATGTGGCTTTGGGATTGGTAACAATTCCTAACGGCCCAGAATCTAACAACACTATTCTGCTCATGGAATGCTCTTATATATGCACGGGGCTTTCTTCTAGTGCCTTGCGGAGAACTTCAGCGGTTTCTGTTTGCTCCTGTTCATCTCCATCGTCAACCCAAGACTGTAGCAATTTGCTCAGAGCTTCGTGCTGCTGTACGGGATCGATGGTCTTAATTTCGTTTGTAGCTTTGATCGAAGTATCGGCGGTTCCTGGCTTCATTGTTACTGTGGAGCGAAATAGCCGAATCATCTGAAGTAAGTTTGGCCAATATTCTCTCGGAGTTTGCTGAATCTCCCGCAAAAAATCTACAATTTCTTCGCCTATGCGAGTTTCTGGCGCTGAAGTTGCTGCCGGTTGGCTTTCGCTGATTAAAGCTTGCTCAGGCATAATCACTTTTCTCCTTTCTCAGATTTATATCAAGTTCGATTGATTTACGAAAAGGGGATGGGGGCGGGTCGATCAATATCCTGGACGTGAATTAGAGATGCAGGCGTGAACCCCTACTCATATTATAAACAAAGGGCGGGCAATTGCCCGCCCCACTTTTTACTTGCTCAACACACCATCGGGAATCCCCAAAATATCCTCAATTCGAGGCATATCTTCCAAAGCAATCACTCGCCCTTCATCCTCAAAACCAGCAATTTGATCGAAATTCAAATACCGATACAAATCACCAGCAAAAGGATCGATTCTCTTGGACACAATGTCATTGTATTCTTGGACTGTGGGAATGCGACCTAACAGCGAACAAACGGCCGCCAATTCCGCCGAACCGAGATAAACTTGAGCATCTTTGCCCATGCGGTTGTTAAAGTTACGAGTAGAAGTTGAAAACACCGTTGTCGCATCTTTAACCCGCGCTTGATTGCCCATACAAAGACTGCATCCTGGCATTTCTGTACGAGCTCCAGCGGCTCCAAAAATGCTGTAATAACCTTCTTCTTTGAGTTGCTGTTCGTCCATCCGAGTTGGCGGACAAATCCACAGGCGAGTTTTCACTTCCCCTGCACCTTCCAACACCTTTGCAGTGGCGCGGTAGTGACCGATATTTGTCATGCAGGAACCGACAAATACTTCGTCAACCCGATCGCCCGCAACCTCACTCAACAACTTAACATTATCCGGGTCATTGGGAGCAGCCACAATTGGCTCTTTAATCTCGTTCAGATCGATTTCGATGATTTCAACGTATTCCGCATCAGCATCCGCCTCCATCAGCACCGGATTTGCCAGCCATTCCTCCATCTTCGCCACCCGGCGCATCATCGTCCGCGCATCTTGATAGCCCCGCGCTACCATGTTTTTCAGCAGCGCGACATTGGAGCGAATGTACTCCGAAACAGTCTCCACGCTTAATTTAATCGTGCATCCAGCGCAAGAACGCTCGGCCGTCGCATCGGTCAATTCAAAAGCCTGCTCAACCTTCAAATCGGGCAAACCTTCAATCTCCATAATCCGCCCAGAAAAGATGTTTTTCTTGTTCTGTTTCGCGACGGTTAGCAAACCTTTTTGAATTGCCACATAGGGAATTGCATTCACAACATCCCGCAGCGTTACTCCTGGCTGCAATTCGCCTTTAAACCGCACTAAAACTGATTCCGGCATATCCAAAGGCATAACGCCCAAGGCCGCAGCAAATGCCACCAATCCCGAACCCGCAGGAAAGGAAATTCCCAAAGGAAAACGAGTGTGAGAATCGCCGCCAGTTCCCACTGTATCCGGCAATAACATCCGGTTCAGCCAAGAGTGAATAATGCCGTCTCCGGGGCGCAAAGCTATCCCGGCGCGCTCTGCCATGAAATCGGGCAATTCATGGTGAGTTTTGACATCCACTGGCTTTGGATAAGCGGCCGTGTGGCAGAAACTTTGAATTACCAAATCGGCGCTAAATCCCAAACAAGCAAGTTCTTTCAATTCGTCCCGAGTCATCGGCCCGGTGGTATCTTGCGAGCCGACTGTTGTCATGACTGGTTCGCAAGATGTACCGGGACGAACGCCGGATAAACCGCAAGCTTTGCCTACCATTTTTTGGGCTAAAGTGAAGCCTTTGCCCGTATCTACTGGGATTGTAGGGCGGGTAAAAATAGTGCTGGGTTCTAATCCTAAAGCTGCGCGAGTTTTGTCGGTTAAAGTGCGTCCAATTAATAGCGGAATTCGACCACCGGCGCGAACTTCGTCTAGAATGGTATCAGGTTTGAGGGTGAAGGTGGAGATTATTTCTCCGGCTTCGTTGGTGATTTCGCCTTTGTAGGGATGGATGGTAATTACCATTCCTGTTTCCATTTGGGAGACATCACATTCGATCGGCAATGCGCCGGAATCTTCAGCGGTATTGAAGAAAATCGGGGCGATCGCGCTTCCTAAAATATAACCGCCACTGCGCTTGTTAGGCACAAACGGAATATCATTGCCAATGTGCCACAGCACAGAATTAATCGCCGATTTCCGCGACGAACCGGTGCCGACAACATCACCAACATAGGCTACCGGATTACCTTTTTGCTTCAATTCTGCAATGGTTTGCAAAGCCCCAGGCATCTTACTTTCCAGCATCGCCAAAGCGTGTAGGGGAATGTCCGGCCGCGTGGTAGCGTGTGGTGCTGGCGACAAGTCGTCGGTATTTGTTTCTCCTGGAACTTTGAAGACTGTAACGGTAATCGCTTCTGGCAAAACAGGACGACCCGTAAACCACTCGGCATCCGCCCAAGAATCGACTACCTGCTTGGCGTAGGGATTGGTATCCGACAAAGCTATAACGTCGTGGAAAGCGTCGAATACTAACAACGTTTTGCTCAGTGCCCGGGCGGCGGTGGCGGGAATGGCAATTTCGGCAGTGGGGTTGAGCAAATCGATTAAAGATTGGACGTTGTAACCGCCCATCATTGTCCCCAGCAGGTAAACTGCCCATTTGGCAGCAATTAGGGGGCTGTGGATTTCGCCTTTAGCAATGCCAGTTAAAAAACCAGCTTTGACGTAGGCGGCGCTGTCTACGCCTGGGGGGACGCGATCGCGCAATAATTCTATTAAGGTTTCTTCTTCTCCAGCCGGCGGATTTTTCAGCAGTTCACACAGTTCCGACGTTTGCTGGGCGTCTAGCGGCAGCGGTGGAATTCCCAAAGCGGCCCGTTCGGCCGCGGTACGGCGGTAAGATTCAAGCATTTCTCCTCTCTCCTCGGATAGTATTCAGTGGTTGGCAAGCAGGTGACTTTACTTTTTAGATTAGGAGCTTCCGCTGCACATTGAGTAAAGTACCTCGCTCTTATAAAAACTTAACGCAACTTTAAAAACAGTAGATTGTCATACCAAAGACAGATGTGCTCTCCACCGGGAGTGCAGGATATCAAACTTCAGCCGAGCAGTTTAGGGGCGTTCAGTTGCATAGTTCTGGTTAAGATTAATGTGTTGTGGGGTACTGTCGATCGTCCTCTGCATCCATCCCTGACAACTAAAGCTAGGGAAGCCTTTGTCAATGAGCAATTATGCTCAGCATTTACTCAGATTTTGGGTACAAAACTCAGATTGGCGCGATCGAGGAATCATGCCAAGCGCCATATTTATGCCCACCCACTCCCAAATCGCGAATTTTCTACTCCTAGAAAAGCAGTTTTTTTGAGTAATCTTACTGATTGACAAATGAAATTAATTCTTCAGTTGTTACTAATGCTCTGCGTCTGAAATCGTCATTTACCACAAGTTTAAAAAAGTTGTCCTGCTAATGGATCGATTGAAAAATGGAAAGTTTTATCCCTGAAAACTCTGAAGACTGTCACGGCTGGGCCTCCAAGCCAGACTTGTACAAAGAGCTGCAAGGAACCAAAGAATTACTGCTGACGATCGGCAACTCGATGCCAATGCCCCTGATCGTCAGCAGTCTGGCGGACGGCACAATTCTTTATAGTAACGATTTATGCCGTCAGGCTTTCGGGTTCACAGCCTTCAAGTCGATCGAGCACCAAAAAGCCGAAATGCTCTACCACAACCCTGCAGAGCGCCAGGAATTGCTGTTGCGGCTCGCCCGCAACGAACACGTCCGCGAGACAGAAGTCCGGCTTAAAAAAGCTGACGGCACGCTGTTTTGGGCAAGTGTATCGATGCGGTATCTGACATTGGTGTCGGGGAAAGCTGTTCTGTCGGTGTTCAGCGACATTACGGATCGGAAGCGAGCGGCCGCCAAGGAGCAGGAATTGCTCACGTCAATCCACTCGCGGGCCCGCCAGCAAGCGGCCGTCGCTTACTTGGGGCAGCAGGCCCTGGCCGAAACAGATTTGTCCGCACTGATGGACAAAGCTGCGGTTTTAATTGCTCAAACCCTGGACGTTGATTATTGCCAGGTGTTAGAACTGTTGCCCTCTGGTCATGCTTTTATGCTGCGAGCGGGGGTTGGCTGGCAGCCCGGTCTCGTCGGCAGCGCTACTGTTGCCGCTTCTGCCCGATCGCAAGCAGGTTACACATTGTTAGTGGGCGAACCGACAATCGTCGAAGATTTGCGGGTGGAAACGCGCTTTAGCGAGTTGCCGCTGCTGCACAACCACCGGGCTGTCAGCGGCGTCACTGTAATTATTCCTGGCAATCGGGGACTGGGGAGCAACTGGGGACAAGCAGAACCAGCGAACAGTTCCTCCTCGCGGGCCTGGGGCATTTTGGGGGTTCATACCAGCCAAGGGCGGGTTTTCAGTCAAGATGACGTTTATTTTGTAGAAGCGATCGCCAACGTGTTAGCTGCGGCGATCGAGCGGATTCGATCGCAAGAGCGCTTGCAAATGATGGAACGGGCGATCGAAAGTTGCAGCAACGGCATTGCAATCACCGACGCGACTGTTGCAGATAATCCGATTATTTATGTCAATCCGAGTTTTGAGCGGATTACTGGTTATAGCAGAGACGAGTTAATGGGCAAAAATTGCCGATTTTTGCAGGGAACAGAAACTGACGGCCCCGCTGCCCAACAATTGCGAATTGCGATTGAAGAAGGCAGAGAATCTCAAGTTATATTACGCAACTTTCGGAAAGACGGCACGCCTTTTTGGCACGAACTGTCGATCGCTCCGGTTTACAACTCCCGGCGACACTTAACCCACTTTATTGGAGTACAAACAGACATTACCGACCGCCAGCGTTCGGAAGAAGAATTATTTTTAAATTCTCAAGCTTTAGCAGCTTTTAGCGCTAATCTTAAACACTTGCACCGGATTACAACTTATCATTATCAAAACTTTGAAGAACTGGTTGACGATTATCTAACAGCAGGCTGTTTGATGTTTGGACTTTCTATGGGCATCATGGCTGAAGTTGACAACGAGACTTTTATTGTCAGAGCCGCGAAAAGCGATTTAGAATACTTCGTGCGAGGCTTAGAATTGAACCTCAGCGATACTTACTGCGCGGCAGTCATTAAACTTAACAAAACTGTTGCGTATTCTCATATAGGAGCTGATATTGAGATGCGCGAACATCCTGCTTATCAGAACTGCAAGTCGGAATCTTACATCGGAACGCCGATATTTGTCAACAATAAAACTTACGGAACCTTGAGTTTTAGTTCGCCAGAAATAAAGAAAAGAAAATTCAAGTACGAGGAAATAGAAATTATAGAATTGATGGCTCAAAGTATTGGCAAAATTCTGGCGGTTCACCAAATGGAAGTCGAACGCCAGCAAGCTGAAAAAGAGCGATGCGAGTTGATAGTATCTCTCAAAGAAAGTGAAGAACGCTATCGCCGTTTAGTAGAACTATCTCCCGAAGCGATCGCCGTTCACAGTCAAGGGAAAATCGCCTACATCAATGCTGCCGGCGCGAAACTCCTCGGTGCGAGTTCTCCCGAAGCGCTCATCGGCTTTCCCGTATTGCATTTCGTCCATCCAAACTATGTGGAAACAGCCAGAGAGCGCATCCGGCTAGTCGAGACAGAAAATCAGCCGCTCGACCTTGCCGAACAAAAACTGATGCGGCTTGACGGACAAATAATAGACGTTGAAATGGCCGGCATCCCCGCTACTTATCAAGGCTCCACCGCCGCCCAGATTATTATCCGAGATGTCACCGAGCGCAAGCGAGTAGAACGGCAACTGCTGCACGGCGCTTTTCACGATGCGCTGACAGGTTTGCCCAACCGCCTTTTGTTCCTAGACAGGCTAGGACAAGCCATCCGCCGATCCAATCAGTCCCCCGATTACAAATTTGGTTTACTTTTCCTAGATTTAGACCGCTTCAAAGTAGTTAATGATTCTTTAGGACACGTTTTAGGAGACAAACTGCTAATTGCCCTCGCGCAGCGACTGCAAACCTGCGTCCGGGTTTCTGATACCGTCGCCCGACTGGGGGGAGACGAATTCACCATCCTGCTAGACCACATTCAGAGCCTCAGCGACGCCACCCTCGCAGCTAAAAAGATACAAACAGAACTGACGAAGCCGTTTCATCTCGAAGGACACGAAGTATTTACCACCGCTAGCATTGGCATTGTTTTCAGTCGAGGCGAAGCCACCGACAGTGGCGAATCGAATTCGTACACTCACCCGGAAGAATTCCTACGCGATGCTGACATCGCTATGTACCGCGCTAAAGCTTTGGGTAAGGCCCGCCACGAAGTGTTTAATTTGGCGATGCACGACCAAACAATGTCGCTGTTGCAGTTAGAAACTGACCTGCGGTTGGCTATTTTGGGCAAGGAGGAATTAGGAGAGAGCAAGGATCAACGTTCGCACTTTATTGTGCACTACCAACCGATTGTTTCGCTCGCCAGCGGTGCGCTCGAAGGTTTTGAGGCCTTGGTGCGCTGGCACCACCCAGTTCGGGGTTTAGTTCCGCCGTCTACTTTTATCCCTGTAGCTGAAGAAACAGGTTTGATCGTGCCTCTGGGAGCCTGGGTGTTGCGGGAAGCTTGTCAGCAATTGCGGATTTGGCAAGAAATGTTAACAGAGGAACAGAGAAGAAGTCCAATGGAAGTCGGAACGAGGCCCTTCGACTCCCTTCGGCTGCACTCAGGGCAAGTCGCTCAAGGTAACAAGAAGGAAGAAGGCGCTTCGACTTCGCTCAGGGTAACAACAGGAAAAAGGGCAACGGGCAATGTAGGGGATTTAACTGATGTAACAGATACAGGGAATGAGGAACACGGAACTTTTACTGAGCGTAGCCCCAGTATTGGCCACAGGGAAGAAAGAATCGGTAAAAAATTACCAATTCCCAGTTACCAATTTCCGATTAGCGATTTCCACTCCCCAGTTACCAATTCCCAATTCCCAATTCCCAATACTTCGGCTACGTTAAGTACAACTTCCCAGGTACCTATTCCGAATTTTAAATTACCAATTATTGATCCTTCGCAATTAACAATGAGCGTCAATCTCTCTCCTAAACAGTTAGGTTTCCCGAATTTAATCGAGGAAATCGATGAAATTTTAGCAGAAACAGGCTGCGACCCGAGCTGTTTAAAATTGGAGATTACTGAAAGCGCGATCGTGGAAAATGTCAAGAAAGCCAATATTGTGCTAGCAGAATTAAAAGGTAGAAATATTCGATTGTCGATCGACGATTTCGGTACTGGATATTCGTCTTTAAGTTACTTGCACCGTTTTCCGCTGGATACACTGAAGATCGATCGATCTTTTGTAAGTCGCTTGGGCGCTGTCGAAAACGGCGACGACGGGGGTCAGCCTTTGCAGATTGTGCGGGCGATCGTAACTTTGGCTCACAATTTGGGATTGAATGCGATCGCCGAAGGTGTAGAGACAGCCGAACAGTTAGCACAGCTTCGAGAACTAGACTGCGAATTAGCTCAGGGATATTGGTTTTCTAAACCTTTGGATAGTTCTGCCGTGACAGAAATTCTGATAAATCTCGGTAATAGAGAAATTAGAGACTGAGTGAGGTAGAGATTGGTAAATAGTGCGTCACATCCTGAAGACATTTTTGCTACCAACTCACAATCTCAAAACTGATGCACCAGGGAATAAATTGTGCATCAAAATTAGATTTTTGGTGATGATATCAAATCTGTTAGGATCGGAATTCTTCATCTGCGTGAATCCGCGTTAATCCCTTGTCATCGGCGGTTAATACATTCTCTTTTTTAAACCGCAGATGAGGGCAGATAAACACAGAGTCACGCAGATGAATGGGTTCAATTCCGGTTGTACCGTCCGTGATTGTTGAGTATTGATATCGTTTCCGGTTGCATCGGAATGATTTAACCGCAGAGGGCGCAGAGAACGCAGAGGGAGAGAATACAGAGAGGAATAATTCCGATGCTACC
>NZ_JAUBTK010000090.1:0-30798 GCF_036702455.1 Microcoleus sp. D2_18a_D3 | reverse complement strand
GCGGCGATGAATGATGACTATATGATGCAGATTCAAAGAGTGCTTGTGTCAAGCCTGATTGAGATGCTCTTACCCTGCGACTGGGAAGCATCTGGGTTGTGAATTTCGATCCCTCAGTCGGTACAGAAATCCGCAAGACTCGACCGGCGGTAATTATTTCAGGAACTGCTTTTAATCAACGCAGTAAAGTTACAGTTCTGCCCATCACTTCTGCTGTTCCAAACGAGCATTTACGGCCCATTGTTTTGCCAGTAATTCCTTCGACTCTCCATGGTCTGAGTACCGAGAGTTTTATCGTGTGCGTCGATCCGATGACGTTTGATAAACGCAGACTTGTGCGCTGTCTTGGGCAATTGGAGTTGCACCAAATACCAGAAATTAAACAGATTTTGGCTCGATATTTAGAACTTGAAGAGTAGGGTAATGGAAAAGCTGGGGGGCTAAAAATATAGCATCGAGTAATGAAGGATTTCTCGATAGTTGAAATATTTTCCTAGATTTCGCCCTTTGGCATCGGTTGGTAGCATGGCTAGTGATTACTTTTTAGATCCCGATCGCCCCTGAAATTAACCCTTAGTAGTGGCGGTATAGCGATCGCTTAGTTTTTGGAGTGTCATATTTTCTTTGATCTCATCATGGGGAATTAAGACATATTTCCAAGGTTTGCCACCGTGCTTTAGCATATAGTCCGAAGCATATTGACACCATTGAACTGCGACATCTTTCTTAGCAAGCACTTGAGGATTGTCCATTTCATTTCGAGCTTTTGGTTCCAGCATATAGATAACTTCTTCTGTTTCAGCAACAAAATCTGGTTGATATTCTGGATAGTCTCCATGCCATTTGTAATAAACCTGAAATTGTCCTTTTGCGGGTTTAAACCATTTGATTGCATCCCGTTCTAAAATCAGTGCTAGTATTCTTTCTGCTTCCGATTGAAATTTCTGTTCTCGATAGAGGCATTTGGAGAAGCCTGTAAACAGATATTTGGACATATTGCTTTTGTCTCGTGGCGAAGATTGATAATCAAGGCAATTCTTAGCAGTGGTAGTGTAGGCACTCTCTTTTAGGGCTGTAAAACCTTTACTAATTTTGACTTCATAACCTGTTGTTTCTTCCCAGAAATTGGGCTGCATTTCACTATGGACAAAATTGGCAATTTCCCTTTGGTAAAAGCGTAAAACTTTGTGTGTATCTTCTTCGGATAAGTAGGTCATAAGATGACTGAGAACTTGACCCGCCAGGTCATAGAGTAAATCAGCGTGTTCGTCATAGGAAATATCATCAAAGTTGACTAAATTTTTGACAATATAGTTTTCTAGCCGTGATTCTTCAAAGTTTTCTTTGATAATTCCCATGAATTCAACTTTATTCGTTGTTAGCGATTGAATATGTAATTCTTCTTGGGAGGGAACGGGATAATTTAAGCCTGTGATATCTAGGGCAAAAGACCTGAAACCCGATCGCACTTCCCCTTTAGGAATAACAATAATCTTAGGAATATTGATGGTTTGCTGGATAACTAAATTCGTTGTTTTCGCAACGATCGCTTCAATATCTGGAGGTGCTATTATACCTTCAATTTCCATTTGTGCGGGTTGATATTCTCTAGCTACGGCTTCGCGCACCCTGGCCTGAACTTTTGGGGATGCAAGATGGGCGGTGGTTGGGACTTCTTTGGGGCGGCTTTCAAGCTTTAGGATTTCTTGGTATGTAAGCTCTACAATCTTTTGTTCTATAGGTGATTGAAATAGGGATTGTTGAATATTTTGGGGTTCGGTTGCAGGTAAATTATCAGGTAAATTAATGGGTTGTTCGGGGTGAAGTCCTAGATTTTGGGCTAGTTGCGATCGCGAAATTACTGTTTGTGTCTTTTGCTGTAAGTCTTCATCTGTGAGGATAATTTGTTTCAGGCGGATTTGGGATTCTGGGCGCTTTGCTTCATCGACAATTTCTTGAAACTTGTCATGGGCGACGATATTTAGGCGATCGACAATTTCTACACCTGTACGCATTCCATAGGGCAAACGTAAACCACGTCCAATAGATTGCTCGATCAGGATTTTAGAATTTGCGGCTCTCAGAGGGACAATTGTATAGAGGTTGGTGACATCCCAACCTTCTTTGAGCATATTTACATGGATAACTATTTCAGTAGGTTCATCGGTATGTTCTACTTTGAGCAATCGCTCTACCATTTCATCTTCTTGAGCGCCCGTTTTACTAGAATCAACTTGAATAACTTTATGTTTATAATTTCCTTCGGAAAACTCATCAGATTGAATGAGTTCCATGAGTTTTGATGCGTGGGTAGTGTCACGGGCAATCACTAACAGAAAGGGTTTAACAATTTGTTTTCCCGTTTGAATAGCATAGGTTTCTATTTCAGCTTTAATATTTTCATGGAGATAGATGCCGTCTTCTAGTTTAAGACGCTCGATCGCGTCTGGTGACATTGCCCTAGGGTTAAAATCTTTGCGGGTGACGACAGCAGGATCTTTAACAAATCCATCGGTTATGGCACGTCCGAGGGGATAGTCATAGATGACATTTTTGAAAGCTACTGAACCTTTATTGGTTTCGATAAAGGGTGTGGCGGTAAGTTCTAGCCCTATTAATGGTTTTAATTCGTTAATAGCCCGAACTCCTGCTGATGCGCGATATCGGTGCGATTCATCCATGAGAATTACGAGGTCTTTTAATTTAGACAGGTAATCAAAATAGCTTTCGCCAATATATTCGGATAGTCGTTTAATTTTAGGGCTTTTACCGCCGCGTACTTCCGAGTTAATTTTTGAGATATTGAAAATATTAATTTTGCATGAAATTTGTTGATCTAAGATCGTTCGCGCATTCATTTCATAGTTGTCACCTGTGATGATGACTGGTGGAGAGAGCGCAAATTCAGAGATACCCGTAAATACATATTTTGAGGTATTGGGCGTAAAGTCGGTAATCAGTTTATTATAAATGGTTAGGTTTGGGGCAAGGATAAAAAAGTTTTTGATGTTATATGCTAGGTATAAGTAACTGATAAATGCGCCCATGAGTCGAGTTTTACCCACACCTGTTGCTAGGGCAAAACATAGGGATGGAAAGTCGCGCTCGAAGTCAGTAAACGTTGGGAATTCTTTTTTAATGGCGACTAAACTTGTTTCTCTCTCTATGATGTCTGAGATAAATAAGAGTTCACAAATGCGATCGAGAATTTCTAATGAGGCGCGCTGGGGATGGCGCAGACTGAGACGATTAGAAATATTATTAACAAGTTGATTTATCATAGGTATCCATGTCAAATAGTGTTAATTGTCCGAACTTTGGGGGTGCTTTTGGCAAGTTTTCAATTTTTAGGCTGTAATCATCATGTCCCCATTCACACCGTGAAAGGATTTGTTTAGGAATTTTTTTAACGGTGAGGTTTGGGAATATGTCGGTTTGGCCTCGAAAGGCGGTACATAAAACAAGTAGGGTGCGTTCTTGTCCTACTTCGTCTGCAAGTTTGGATAGTTGTTCGTGACTAAGATTTTGGGTGGTGACATAGATAAAGTCGCTTTCGGTGGAATAGCCATGTTGCCAATACAAGGTGTCGGATGGTGCGTAGGTGAAACCTTCGATTTTGCAGAGTGCTTCGGCAAGCATGGCGGCGTTATAGGTTTTGTTGATCACCCAATTATCCCATTTGTCTTTTTCTAGTAGGGATGGTGCGAGACGATAGTAACGAAACCCACCGCCACCTTTCCAGTTAACTGCTTTAGTAATTCCCCCTTGATCTTCGCCATCAATTACTTTTTTGAGTCGGGGAATGATATGGGTATGACAGTGTTCGCCGAGTTCAATCATGATCCAGCGTCTTCCCATTTTCTGCGCGACTGCGCCTGTTGTTCCTGAGCCGGCAAATGAATCAAGAACCAGATCACCTATTTCTGTAGAAATTTGTAAGATGCGACAAATAATATCTTCTGGTTTTGGTGTTTCAAACAAACTATTCTCGCCAAACAAAATCTTTTGATGTGCTTTGGTTTGTCGCGTAGTATCGAGATCATTCCAAATTGTTGGATACGGACGAGAAGGCTCCTCTGCTGCAAATTCTCTTGTATACGGAACCCATCGCTTTATACCGTTTTGTTGACGCTGTTTCCAAATTAAATTTCCTTGAGCTATCAAATCTTCAACTCCTTTTTTACCTATCGCCCAGCAAGCCTCTCGGCCATCGTCATGGATTGGAAAAACTGTTGTACCATCAGGAGCAATAACTGGAAAAAACATTGATGGTCGATCTGACCGAAGACTACTTTTGCCGTTCTTTTTTAATAATCGATCTCTGTAAGGGCGATCTGACTCTGAATCAGGTTGTCTATAAGCATGGAGAATTGAGTTATCAGGTTTCTGTTTAAACTGTACTAATCTCGGATCTTTTACAAAACAGAGAACGTATTCATGATCAGGTGTAATGGCAACTTTATTATCGTTAGGGCTATCAACTTTTCTCCAAATAAAGGATGTAATAAAACAGTTGCGACCAAAAATTTCATCACACACCACTTTTAAATAATGTGCTTCATTGTCATCAATCGTGATCCATAAAGAACCATCATTCGATAATAAATTACGCAAAATCTCTAAACGATCGCGCATTAAACCCAGCCAAATAGAATGTTCAATTCCATCATCGTAATGTTCAAAAGCTGAGCCTGTATTATATGGCGGATCAATAAAAATACACTTAACTTTTCCTGCCAACTCAGACTCTAAAGCCTTGAGAGCCAACAAATTATCCCCAAAAATTAAGCGATTATCAAAAATATCATTTTCACTCACCTGATGAGCAGCATGATAAGATATTTCTGGATCTTCCAGCAAAATTCGCGGCTCCAGCTTGGGGCGAATATCCTTACCAATCCATGTTAATTCTAGTCTCTGCTTCTTATTCATAATTAATATCTATCTCACCAGTTAAACTGTAGGTATATTCGGATTTTAAGCCTGAGCATCCCTGCGATCTAACTCCTGCATCACTTCACTCGTTAAAGGCATAACATCTGTGATATTCCTAAAAATAGCAAGATATCCCTTGTTGTCACTAGCAAATCGAGATTCAGCAACAGTGTAAACAACCTCAGCAAGCTCTAACCCAATTCGTGAAAGTTGCATTTTATCATCTTCCGACAAATAAACTTCATGCTTATTGAGCAAAGGTTTATAGCGTCTTGCAAGAATATCTAGAATAAAAAATCTACCGTGCTTATAAAACTTTTTTTGTTGACCTGTTGCAGCCTGTTCTGAAGCCGAAAAAATTTCATCCAGATAGTGAAAGATTCGCACATAACGACAAAGCGTAACTCCTGAAATCCCATCACTAAACAATATATCATAATAACGCTTATAAAGCTGACTAATTTCTCTTTTTGCTGCAACCACAATTTCCGTATCACCGCTAAAACAAGCAAGGGCAACTGCCGCCTGTTCAATCGTAATCGCATCCTGAGTCCGCTCCGCCGATGGTCGATATTCGTAAACAATATTCGATACCATACATTCCTGTCGCAAACGTTCTTGATTGGAATCTAACGCGGCCAAATAAACATCGCGCACAGCATTTTGCGTATTTCTGGCCCCAGTAATTTTTTCGCCAATATTATCAGTCTCCGTCCCCACTTCAATAATTGTAACTAATAACTTTGCATCACCAGATATTGAGCCACTAGCCTGATAAACAGAAGCGATAGCTCCTACCGTTTGCGCGCCATTTACGACGGAAAAATCTTTTAAAGTAAATTGAGTTGATTCCTGTTTATGTCCTAATGGCAGACTAATTAGCGAACAAGTAATCGTCAGACCATTGTTGAGATAAAATAGTTCAGATGGTTGATTTTTGACAGTTTCCGCAATCGCTAAGTTAACATCCTCTGCACCTAGATAATAACGGATATTTTTCTCAAAAAGCGACTTATTATGCTGTTGATATAAAGATGCCAGTTCCGAAGCCTTAACCAATCCATAAAATGCCCTACGCGGCCGATCTAAACAATGCCAGTTTTCCAAGGTCAAGACTACATCAACAGGGGCGATCGCTTGTTTTGCTGTCAACCAACCATGTGTTATGCTAATATTTAAATCTTGCCACTCAAAACGTGGAGCGAACTGATTCAGTTCAGTTTTTAACTGATCAAGATCCGTAATCACATGAGAGCTAAGGCTTTCATCAAGATATATATTACAGCCAACTATTTTTACCCCGTTAGTATTTAAAGCATCTTCAACATCTTGCTGCAACCGAGCTAAGCCATCATTAAATTTCTGAAAACGTTGATGGACTAAATCTCTAATCCCATCACAAAATTTTTTATTATCACCCATATTCGGAGCATTCCCCGCCTTAGCCTGTACCAACAAAAGCAATTTTTTCATCCGATCGAAATAAATGGCATCAATGCCATTGTCATTTTCCCCATTGACAATTGAGTTAGCCGCTTGAGCAGGGGTAATATCGGCAATATTGGCGATCGCAAATGCAGCCAAAGAACGACTCAATCGATTTTTTTCATGTTGCTCTGGTGTCCAGTTCCTCTGAAGCGGCGCGGTCATTTGAAAATAATCCTGCTTTAGTGCCTCAATGATTTGAGTCTTTTTGGCATGGGTATTCGGCTTAGGCATTGAGCGATCATTAATATTTTAATTTTTTCTAGTAGCGGTAAAAAGTTAAGCTTAAAAACTTAACTTTTTACTGACTGATATTTAAGCAACCTCTACGAACACACCGCTTCGAGCAAACTCCTCTTCTTCAGGACTAAAGACTGGAGCTTGATCCACAAGATCAGGGTCAAAGTAATATGTCTCTTGTAAGAATTGTCCGGTGACGATCGCCTCCTCCAACTCCTTGATATAATCTTGGGCAACTAAGCAAGCCTCCTTGATACCTTCCTCATCCCGCTTATCCAACAGTTGTTGCAAAGTTGCTCTCACCCCTGTCAGTCGTGCCGCTGGCTTGAGCATACCGTAGAGGCGGTACATCCGATCGGTGGCAATGCTAATGTGTTTGAGGGCTTTGGCTCGTGCTAGCTCAGAGTCAATGCTGGGCCAATAACGGGTAGTGTAGAATGCTTTCTCATCCTTGTGATACCACTCCTCCGATCGCGCAATTGAGGAAGAGACAGTGTTGTGCAACTTCCAGAAGAATAAGCGCAGGGAATCGCCATCTACTACAGTGGACAGCTTCGCCTCCATTGATACCTCAAAGTCATTCAGACGCGGGTCGCGCCCAAGTACAAGGTACTCTACAGGGTACATTTCCACCTCTTTATTCTGCACGACATAGGCGTTGAGGTGGTGGCGGCAGTAGGGGCAGGGATACATAGTGGCAAACAGCTTGAAAAAGTCCTTGAAGATTGCCACCAGAGTTTTTTGCTGTTGGGGGGTCTTGGTAGAGACGATTTCAGCCGTAGTGTGGAAGAAACGCCACACCGCAGGGCCAATATAGTAAGGGAAGCTGACGCGCATTTGTGAATTCTTTACTTCACTGCGATCGATATACACGTCAATGAAGGATACATATTGCGAAAGTTCGCCAGACTCGCGCCCAAACTCCAAGCGTTCGCGCCGTTTCTGTACCCCATTCAGGTAGTTGTGCGTCAAGCGCCATGCCTGTTTGAGCATTAGCTTCTGTTTTGGAGCGCATTTGGGAAAGCTTTCTACAACATCCGCCCCATAGCGCCCAAATTCCCCAGAGGTTTTCGTAGCTTCGTACCACTGGTTTAAAGCTGCTTCGTCAGGCACCGTGTTAAAGGGGATGTCTGCTGCTGTGCTGACGCTGAAGGCAGCCAACAGCTTCGGCATAAAGTCTTCATACCAATAGGCGACTGGCATCATCGCACCATCAATTTCCTCTGAAGCATCCGAGAGAATGACGCGGTTCCACTTCTTCAGGTACTCTTTTGGATCTCCTTCTGATTTGGCTGGTGGCGGTGCCATTTCCTCACTCAGTTCCATTTTTCTCAATCGGTTGAGTTCGTTGATGGCAAGCACACCCTCGGCGATGTCACGCAAGTTGAGACTTTTCTTCTTGATGGTGATGGCAAACTCGACTCCCGCCGCAAACTTTTCCTTGGCAGTTGCAGACTTACCCCGCGCCTCCAACATGGCTTTTTGTTCTGCCAACATTTCTGGAGTTTTTTCTATAGTCTTCCAGTTTTTGATGCGATCTTGTAGTCTGGCATATTCATCTTCGATCGATTTAACTACTGCATCCAGTACAGGGTTGCACGCCGACTCTACTACACCCAATCCTTTATAAAGCCCGATCGCACATCTGACAAATTGCACAAAATCAACGATTCTGTAGGGCAAGTTTCTCACGCGCAGGTGAGTCTCGTGGTTCGCCGAAAAACTCTCGCGGAAGCTGCGGTAGGCTGCTCCCTGGATCAGACGAAACAAACCAATCTGCATCTGCAAGCGGGAGGTACCGCGCTTGTTCTCAGCTTGTGGGTGTTGGGCGAGTAGTTCTTTTAGGCGCGCTATTTCTGGATTGCTATCGGTGGGTGCTTCTTGTAGATTAGGTTCAATAGTGGCAGAAGCTGCCTCATTGATAGCAGTTGCTGTAGTTGCGATCGCAGCGGCTGTACTATCTGAAATCTCGGTTGTCTGTGTGCTGACAACCGGAACCGGCGAGTCTTGATATCCGGTTGCGATCTCTGACTCATCCGGTACCAGTTTGCAGAATTCCTTAAAGTCAATTGAGGCATCGCCGTCATGATCTACCTCTTTGATGATCTCATCGAGCTCTTGCTCTGTCAGCCCAAACTGGCTCATCACGCCGTGCAGCTCGTCTCTGGTGATTTGACCGCTACCGTTTTCATCAAATACACTAAATGCCAGTTTGAGACGACTCTGGCGATCGCCTTGCTGGGATACCATCAGCATTTTGAATTCCTCAAAATCGATACTGCCCGACAAGTCTACGTCTACTTCCTTGATCATGTCGCGCAGCTCGGTTTCGTTAGGACTCTGGCCGAGCGATCGCATCACTTGACCCAGTTCTTCTGATGAGATAGCACCGCTGGCGTCCGCGTCAAATACTTTGAATGCTTCCCATAACTTTGCCACATCTTCTTCAGTCATGGCTTTTTTTTCAAGCTGCACAGATGTCATAACTAAATTTTCCCTGATTTTTTTATTGGCTGTCTATTGATTATGACCAATATACTTTAATTCCTGATGACTTACGCAACGGTATTGTGAAATCCAAGGGGGTTGCCGATATCTCCCACTTTGGCTTGTGACAGTTGATCTATCAGTTTGATATTACTCCCAGTAATTTTCCCAATCATCCTGAAAAGCTTGCTGCAATCTCTGCATATACGCATCAGTCTTAATCTTCACCATCCACAGATTATTAGCATTGCGGCCTCCCTTGCACACAACACCTTCATCTACACCGTATTTCCCCTTGCGAACATCCTCCATAAACTTGCCCGTCAGTTTGCCACGATAAATCACTCGCGCAATATTTAATTTACCAAAATCCTGAATAAACCGATCGGGAACAACCATACCGCCCTCGGTTTCCACATCAAAAAGCACGAGTTGTTTGCGATCGTCCTTTTTGTGCTTTCCCGCAAACGAGTTAGCACCAAAAAACTCTGTAAACACAGTAATTTCAGGACGGTGATACAGTTCGTTCTCTCGAAATATAGACTCTAAGGGACTAGCAAAGTCTCTTTTAAATATTTCTGGTGCTGCTTCTAAACCTGGATGTGCAGCATTAAATTCTGCAATTCCCATATCATCCAAATCAAATCTACTGCGGCGCGTACCAAAAGCATACCAACCAAGTTCAACTTCCCAAACCCAATGCAAATTAGTGCCATCGTACTTCTCAAAAGCTACACATTGTTCGTAAGGGCAATTTTTACTATCTGGAATTTTGGGATAGGCAAGTAGCATGATATCGATTCCGGTTGCACCGTCCGTGCTTGTTGACTGTTGACTGTTGACTGTTGACTGTTGACTGTTGAAGGAGGGGTCAAAAAAATGAAAATTGCGCGAATTATTTGTTGGCAGCTTGAGTCGACTTTACGCCTGACGATGCACAGCGGAATTGATATGAGTCGTGCGTTAGCGAAGCTTGCAGAAGACGATCGCTCCGCAACAAAAAGACTATTCTCAGTTTACCCCATAACCGCTAAGGGTTGCCATATAGCGATCGCAATTTTTCCTGTACCGAACTCCTGGAGTATTGCTATCTAGGGCTTGCTCGATAACTGCAGAAAGGTTACACGCTCTGGTTATGCGATCGTGCGATCGGGAGCGTCTCAATGAAAGCAGCCCTCCGCTAGAAATTGGAGTTAGGAGTCAGGAGTCAGGAGTCAGGAGAAAAGAGTCAGAAGGAAGAAGGAAGGAGCCAGAAGAAGTGTTTTTACAAATATGAGATGCTCCCCGTGCGATCGAGAAAAGTGTGCAAGATAAACAGGTAAAGGGGAGCATCTCAATGAAAGCAGCCCTCCGCTAGAAATTGGAATTAGGAGTCAGGAGTCAGGAGCCAGGAGAAAAGAGTCAGAAGGAAGAAGAAAGAAGTGTTTTTGCAAATATGAGATGCTCCCCAGGTAAAATAGTACAAAACCCGAGGCACAGCCAGTGCGATCGTGTACAGAAAAGCTGAGTTTGCCTCAAGTCCCCCATCCGACACCGTAATCTAGTTTAGTAATGAACCTTTCTACCTGGTTGCGCCAGGTTTTTTGTGTGTTTTTATATCGAACGCGCAAAACAACACCTGTTTTTGGATTAAAGATAATCTCCAATTATATCTGGAGGGGATTAAAGCCGGAAAAATTTATCTTAAATCGAGCTTGAATATATCGATCGCTCCTGTTATTGGGAAAGCGCTCATTTATTCAGCAAGCCCTATGTATTGATAGTTAAATGTTAATTGTTTCTATCTGTTGATATTTTGGCTTAAATTAAGTTTAACACGATTTGATTAGATATAGAGAGCAAACTAAAGTGGTAAAATCCTGTAAATATCAGGATTGACCTTTCATGACTAACACTTACTTCAACTTTCGCAACTTCCTAATCATATCTTGCCTGTTGCCATTGAATATTGGCAGTAGCGCGATCGCGCTACAGTCACCAAAACCAACGCCAACTCAATCTCCAAACCCCGCCTTAACTAACTCCCGCACCTCGCAATTTGTAGGACAGTGGCGGCTCAAAGATTACTTGCCGATTCCGCTGACAGTTATTTTCACCCAAGACGGTAAATTATTTGTCTTATTGCCTTCTTATTTAAGTTCGTTTTTCTCTACAGGCTCTCCCTCTCTTTCCAGAGGATCTGTTAGTGCCTTTGAGTATCGCTACAAAATCAATTCAACTGCCCAACCTATGCAGATTGATCTGATATCACCTGCTGAGAATCAAACTGTAGCGACAATTTTTGAGTTGACCTCGGACGGTCAACTTCGCGTAGAATGGGAAGGGATAAATCCGGGAGAACCCAGACCTACTGAGTTTACTGCTGGTGCGATTTATTTGCAAAAAGTTGCTAATACAACGGCGCTACCTAGGAATACTCAAATAATTGATTTGGCAGCACAGCAAAGACAGGCGCGAGAATCGGAAGGTCAACAATATATTAGTTCTATGAACATGGCTCAACAGGCTTTCTACATCGAAAATGAAAAATTTGCTACAGCGATTGATGACTTGGGTATAGGCATTAAACCGGAAACTGAAAATTACAGCTTTCAAATTGTACCTCAAAGCGGCTCTATTCCAAGTGCGATGATGACTGCTAAAGCGAAGAGTCCCGAACTAAAAAGCTATACGGGTGCGGTTTTTGCCATCAAAGTTGACGGCGGATTTACAAGTGTTTCTGTTGTTTGCGAGACCGATCAACCTTCAACTACGCCACCAGCAATGCCAATTGCTCCTAAGAATGCGGAAGAAGAAATTAAATGTCCGGCTGGTTCCACTGCGGCAGAATAGTCAAGGTTGAAGTAGGGGAATGTTAACTGTTAAGTGTTAACATTCCCCACATATCTATTTAGCCACCAGGGGGCATTATCAGACGATTAAGTATCTCTCGATCTCTAATTTGAGGATTGGAGACATTTAAATCGAAATCCCCATCTATCTCACCTCCATACTGCCAAATTAGCAGTGGTAGACATTGTTGTCGGCAGCGATCGAGATACAGCAGATTGCAGGTAAATAGAGTACACTTAAAATAAGTATCGCAGTAGCCGTTTGGAAAAAGAAGACCTAATTTTGGGGTGGGAGATAATCCCCAATTATAATTGGGGCAATCGATACAGATAAAACTTATTTTTAACCGAGCTTTCAGATATCGATAGCTCTTGTTATTGGGAGCATCTCATATTTGCAAAAACACTTCTTTCTTCTTCCTTCTGACTCTTTTCTCCTGGCTCCTGACTCCTGACTCCTAATTCCAATTTCGAGCTTTGCTGCTTTCATTGAGATGCTCCCTTGTTATTGATTTGCGATCGATTATTCAGCCAGCCCTATCTATATATATGAAGGGGTAAAAAGTTAAGCTTAAAAACTTAACTTTTTACTGACTGATATTCAAGTAGCCTCAACGAAAACACCGCTGCGAGCAAACTCCTCTTCTTCAGGAGTGAAGACAGGAGGTTCATCCACAAGGTCAGGGTCAAAGTAGTATGTCTCTTGTAGGAATTGTCCCGTGACGATCGCCTCGTCCAACTCCTGGATGTAATCTTGAGCAACTAAGCATACCTCCTTGATAGCTTCCTCATCCCTCTTATCCAACAGCTTATGCAATATTGCTCTCACCCCTGTCAGTCGTGCCGCGGGCTTGAGGATAGTGTAGAGGCGGTACATCCGATCGGTGGCAATGCTGATTTGTTTGAGGGCTGTGGCTTGTGCTAGCTCAGACTCAATGCTGGGCCAATAACGGGTGGTGTAGAATGCTTCCTCATCCTTTTGATACCACTCCTCGGATCGCGCAATTGATGAGGAGACAGTGTTGTGCAGCTTCCAGAAGAACAAGCGCAGAGAAGGGCCATCTACTACAGTGGACAGCTTTGCCTCCATGGATACCTCAAAGCTATTGAGACGCGGGTCGCGCCCAAGCACCAGGTACTCCAGAGGGTACATTTCCACTTCTTTATTCTGCACCACGTAGGCGTTGAGGTGGTGGCGGCAGTAGGGGCAGGGATACATAGCGGCAAACAGCATGAAGAATTCCTTGAAAATTGCCACCAGAGTTTTTTGCTGTTCGGGGGTCTTGGTAGAGACGATTTCAGCCGTAGTGTGGAAGAAACGCCACACCGCAGGGCCAATATAGTAAGGATAGCTGACGCGCATTTGTGAATTCTTTATTTCACTGCGATCGATATAAACATCGATAAACGCCACATATTGCGAGAGTTCGCCAGACTCGCGCCCACACTCTAAGGTTTCGCGCCGTTTCTGTATGCCATTGAGGTAGTAGTGCGTCAAGCGCCATGCCTGTTGAAGCATCAGCTTCTGTTTTGGAGCGCATTTGGCAAAGCCTTCTGCAACATCCGCCCCATAGCGCCCAAATTCCCCGGACGTTTTAGTCGCTTCGTACCACTCGTTTAAAGCTGCTTCATCAGGCACCGTGTTGAAGGGGATATCTGCTGCGGTAAAGACGCTGAAGGCAGCCAGCAACTTCGGCATAAAGTCTTCATACCAATATGCTACTGGCATCATCGCACCATCTATTTCCTCTGATGCCTCCGAGATGATGACCCGGTTCCAGTTCTTCAGGTACTCTTTGGGATCTCCCTCGGATTTGGGTGGTGGCGGCGCCATGTTCTCACTGAGCTCCTGGTTTCGCAGTCGGTTGAGTTCGTTGATTGCAAGCACACCCTCGGCGATGTCACGCAAGTTGAGACTATCCTTTTTGATGGTCATTGCCAACTCGACTGCCGCCCCAAACTTCTCCTTGGCGGTGGCAGACTTACCCCGCGCCTCCAACATGGCTTTTTCTTCTGCCAACATTTCAGGAGTTTTTTCTATGGTTTTCCAATTCTTGATGCGATGCTCTAGTCGGCCAAATTCATCTTCGAGCGATTTAACTACTGCATCCAGTAGAGGGTTGCACGCCGACTCTACTACACCCAATCCTTTATAAAGCGCGATCGCACTCTTGACAAATCGCACAAAATCAACGATTCTGTATGGCAAGTTTCTCACGCGCAGGTGAGTCTCGTGGTTGGCGGAAAAACTCTCGCGGAAGCAGCGGTAGGCTGCTCCCTGGATCAGACGAAACAAACCAATCTGCATCTCCAAGCGGGACGTACCGCGCTTCTTCTCAGTTTGTGGGTGTTGGGCGAGTAGTTCTTTTAGCCGCGCTATTTCTTGATTGCTATCGGTGGGTGGTTCTTGTATATCTTGTAGATTAGGTTCAATAGTGGCAGAAGCTGCCTCGTTGACAACAGTGGCTATACTTTCGATCGCAGCCGCTGTACTATCTGAAATCTCGCTTGTCTCTGTACTGACAACCGGAACCGGCGAGTCTCGATCTCCTGTTGCGCTCTCTGACTCATCCGGTACCAGATTGCAAAATTCCTCAAAGTCAATTAAGGCATTGCCGTCATGGTCTGCCTCTTTGACGATCTCATCGATCTCTGGCTCTGTCACCCCCAACGGGCTCATCACATCCTGCATCTCGTTTTTAGTGATTTGACCGCTGCCATCCTCATCAAATACACTAAATGACATTTTGAGACGGCTCTGGCGATCGCCAGAGTCGGATACCATCAGCATTTTGAATTCCTCAAAATCGATACTGCCAGACTTGTCTAAGTCCACTTCTTCGATCATGTCGCGCAGCTCGGTTTCGTTAGGACTCTGGCCTAGCGATCGCATCACTTGACCGAGTTCTTCTGATGAAATAGCACCGCTGGCGTCCGCGTCAAATACTTGGAACGCTTCCCATAACTTTGCCTCCTCTTCTTCTGTCATGACTTTTTTTTCAATATCCACAGATGTCATACTAAACTTTCCCTGATATTTTTATTTTATGTCTATTAATTATGGTCAATATAAGTAGGTAAGCGCAAAAAAACAATTATATCTTGTCGGGTATTGTCGGGGCTGGTTTAGCTTAATATCTATACTAAGAGAGATGTAATAACTGCCCAACCATCCCTAGGATGTAATGTTTATTTGTACCCATTTACTTAGTTTAATTCCTGATGACTTACGCAACTGTTATACACGATACTATAACTCTGCATAGTTGCCAGCGCCATCGCAATGCTTGGGCGTTTTAGTTGGTGAATTAAATAGTTAGAAAGCAATCCGCATTTAAGTCAATCAAGAGTTTTCTTTGTTGACATTGGACAGTTGACTGTGAGTCGATAAACACAAAAGTGCGCTGCTATATCGAAAATACATATGGTTGCCACTTGACTCGACTTTGTAATTCCGATGAAGCGCGGATTTGATCTGAAGCGGTTATAGTACGATCGAATTGACTCAAGGGCAAGATCCTTTTACATGAGCATTTGAGTTAACAGTAGACGCAATATTCGGTCATAGTTGAGTGAAGTTAAATCATCTATGATAAGTAAATCCACCTAATTAAACGTAAAATACTGATCGCTCAAAGGCGTGCTGTGTATCTCTTCTTCCTTCTTCCTTCTTCCTTCTTCCTTCTTCCTGACATCCGTTACATCCGTTACATCCGTTACATCCGTTACAGAATCCGTTGCCGAACTTCCTTCTTCCTTCTACTTAGCAATCCTATTTCATTTGTGAACAATTTTTATGCCCAGCACGCGATCGAGTCGAGGAGGGGGTTTTAACGATTTCCCCCCTTCCCCTTCTAGTTAAAAATCCCTCAGTTGAGCAGTTTGAACAGGAACTTCTTTAATCTGGGCACCGCGGCGCACCTTCAGTTTTAGAATTTGACCGATTTGGCTGTTTTCCACCAAATTTTGCAACTGTTCGGGTTCAGTCACTGCCTCGCCCTCAATTTGAACGATGACATCTCCCTTGCGAATCCCTGCTTCCTCAGCAGGCGTATTTGGCACAACTCGCATCACTAACACCCCTTTCACTTCCGGCACAATTAAAGGAGCATTGGGGTCTGAATTATTCTCTCTGGCCATTTCAGGAGTCAAAGCAATCATCTGAATCCCCAAAAACGGATGGCTGACTTTTTCTCCCTTGGCTAACTGCGCGTAGATGGCCTTGGCTTTGTCGATCGGAATCGCAAACCCAATACCCATTGCATCGGCTCGAATCGCCGTGTTGATGCCAATCACTTCTCCTCTGCTGTTTAACAGCGGGCCGCCGGAATTGCCGGGATTGATGGCGGCGTCGGTTTGAATGAAATCGAGCCGCTTGTCGGGAATGCCGACGGCTGCACTGGAGCGTTTGAGGGTGCTGATAATGCCCAAGGTGACGGTGTTGTCAAATCCCAGGGGGTTGCCCACGGCGATCGCCCAATCTCCCACTTTCACCGCGTCGGAATCTCCCAAGGTGGCCGTCGGCAGGTTTAATTGCTTGGTATTAATTCTGACAACAGCCAAATCTGTTACTTCGTCAGTACCTTGCACTTGTCCTGGAAATGTCCTGCCGTCGTTTAAGGTGACAGTCACTCGATCGGCTTTGTCAACTACGTGAGCGTTGGTTAAAACAATCCCGCTTTTGTCAATGATGAAGCCCGAACCTTGACCGCGCAACCGTTCTTGTCTGGGAGTCAGGCTGCGTAAATCTTCTCCCAAAAATCTGCGGAAGAAGGGGTCTTCCATTAAGGGGTCGAGGTTGCGACTGACCGTGCGCTCGGTATCAATACGAACAACTGCTGGCCCGACTCGATCGACAGCCGCTGTCACAAAACTGCCGGTATCCCCTGGGAGTTCCGAACCCCGCAGCGCTAAAAGTTGCGGATTCGCAGCGGTGGCTGGGAAACTCTGGAACTGTAAGTTGGGCGGATTGCTGCCATCAGCGGCTGCAGCGGGTGCAGGATTGATTGCTAACGCACTCAGGGCGATCGTCATTCCTAAAATTAGGGCGAACCAACGAGCACCGATTCGAGGTGCGGGGCGAAAAAACTTAAATAGTCGCATAGCGTCAATCTTTGTTAGTCTGGGTTAGTCTGGTAAGGGTGTGCGATCGTGCGGACTCAATAATCTGCCACCATAAAGATCCTAAATATATTTTGACAGTTACAATACATGAGTCACTAGCCCGCACCAACTCAACATATTCTGAATTCTAACTTTTAAATTTCCCTCGTAATACCAGTTTCAAAAAAAGAATGCAACTCTAGGCCCCTGGGCCCAACCATTACCCAATCACTCATTCCCAATCTAAAATCTAAAATCTAAAATCTAAAATGGTATAACCCCAATGATTCTATCTGATACTTCTACTGACAAATCCTTGCCCTCAAATTCCCACCACCATCACGACGCTGAATCAGCCCACCCTCACCATCACGATGAAGAATCGAGGCGGCGGCTGGTAAATCGCTTGTCTCGGATTGAGGGACACGTCCGCGGCATTAAAACAATGGTGCAAGAAAACCGTCCCTGTCCCGAAGTTCTCGTGCAAGTTGCTGCAGTTCGAGGCGCGCTCGATCGCGTAGCGAGAATCATTCTTGACGAACACTTAACTGAGTGCATCGCCAGAGCCGCTAAAGAAGGCAATATTGATACGGAAATCGAAGAGTTGAAAGCGGCTTTGGATCGGTTTTTGCCTTAGCCGCTGCCAATTTTTACATCCATATAACAAAACCTGCCAATTAGACCAAACTTCCAAGTTTTGATTTCTGGCCAATTTTTTAAGCCTCTTTCACAAACGCGGGAAAAGCATCAAATCTTCTCCCCTTCACCCCTATCGTCGCCACATATAATTTATATGATCCACAGTTGAGGAGAGCGAGTTTTGTTAAAAAACGATTAGTCAGGTTTGTCGTAATGACGCAACTCCTCAAAATCTTCAAAAGCTGACGGTTAACCATTAGATAATCGGTGCTTAATCCGACGTGGTATGAACTGTCTAGACTTTCGTCAGCTTGGCTTTGAGCTGGTATCTTACTGTTGCGTAAACGGCTTTATAGGAAGCCTCAATGCTGTATTCCTGCTGCAACCACTCTTGAATCTCTCCATAGCTTTTAAAGCCTTCCTGGGGGTCGCTGAGGCGCATTGCCAAACTAGCGCGGGCCAAAGGAGGAATGGCAGGCTTGCGGCCGCCGCTGTGCTTTGTTTCGAGGAGTCCTTCGAGTCCGTCAGATCGGTACTTTCTCAGCCACCGCTGCACTGTAATTCGATTTACCCCGATCGTCATTGCCAATTCTTTAACTGTCTTAACGTGACAAATTTTGAACAGGTAAAGTGCTTGAATTTTTTGAAAACCGCTTGCTGTTTTTTGTTCAGTTAACAGGTTTTTTAGCTCTTCACTTGTCTCTGTGATGCTAAGTTTACATACTCCAGCCATATCAATTACCTCACGATTCACGTTCTACAATACCTTTGTTTGACAATGGAGCAAAAGCTGCTCCTATCCTAAATGCCGACCTTTTGTTTGCCCTGAAGCAATACAAAAGCGATCGTACTAATTAAACTTTTTCCTTCCTGGAGGCACTCAGACCCTCAGAAACCGGATTATTTTAACCTGGAGCAAGGTTGCAACGATTTTTTTTGGTAAAAAACCCGGTTTCTGGGTCAGTTTTGTATTTGATGGACAAGCGTCATTGCTAATACTGATAGCCGTTAACCGATCAACTCTAAGATTAGCGGCAATAGGTGACTCTTAAGGAATACCATTTATTCTTTTATTGTTAAACATCTATCATGGTTTTCCTGGTATCTCTTGGTAATTTTTGCGAACGTATGGGCGATTTTTAGTCATTAGGTGCTAGCAAACAGGCGAATGTCTGTACACCAGCGATCGCATTTTTATACAGACATTCCCCTAGTCCCCGAAGTGCATTTCTGGCTTTCGCTGTGCGAGAAATATTGATACATCAGCACTCTCATTACCCGGAGCGGGTAGCGCCGAGTGACGTTGCAACCGACTTTCACAGCAAGCGGGCAAGTATCCGTGAAACTACTGGCTTTATCGCCAATTGAGTAAAACACGACGAGGGTGGCATTGTCAATTTCTCAGCATTACAGTATAAGTATCGGCTATTTTTGCCCGCCTGCTGTGATCGAAAGCGGAGTTTCTATGTGATCCTACTAGGATTTTTTTGTGATCTTGGTCACATGGCTACTCAGTAAGCTCAACAACCCATAAAAAGTTATGGGTTGGATCGGAGTTTCCACGTAGAATCTTTGGGATTTAGTTAGGAAGTGCGATCGAACTTGTTGTTAAAATTTTTAAAGATTAATTCTCACTCAAAGGAAAAAGAGAATGCAGCTTTGTCCTTCACCCTCAGCAAACCATCTAATTTATACTCAAACCTTGCAGATTGAGGGAAGTTTCACCCTGGGTGTGAATATTTCAGAATCTAAAACTGCAGAACATCCGGTGCAACCAGCTTGCTGACAGTATTCTTCATTTAAAAGGTGTAGAGAAGCCACAATGAACGTTGACGAACTGCTCAAGCTATATGCAATAGGAGAAAGAAATTTTAGCGGGGTCTACCTGCACGAGGTCTACCTCTACGAAGCAGAATTGATTGGAGCCAATCTGTATGAAGCCGACCTGATTGGAGCCAATCTCAGCAAAGCCAAACTCAACAGAGTCAACTTTGGCAAAGCCAATTTGTGCAAGATTAATTTGAGCAAAGCAGACTTAGGTGGAGCCGACCTCACAGAAGCACTTTTACTTGAAGCTAACTTGAATCGAGCTGAGTTGATGGGAGCAAATCTCAGTAAAGCAGACTTGAGCGGAGCTTCCCTGATCCAAGCAACTTTAATTGGAGCCAACATATCTAGGGCAACACTCAGCCGTGCCGACTTGCACGGAGTAAATTTTTACGGAGTAAACTTGCGTAGGGCGGTACTCACAGAATGCGATTTAATTGGCGCAAACTTGAGCAAAGTAGACCTTAGCGGAGCCGACTTAATGGGGGCGAGTCTAATTAGGGCAGACTTGACTGAAGCGATTTTAAGTGCGTCAGACTTAAGCGGAGCCAACCTGTTGGGAGCAAACCTCACAAAAGTCAACCTGAGCGGAGTATATCTTAAGGGTACAACGATGCCCGACGGCACGATTCACGACTAATTTATCAGAAAATTGGGTTGAAAACCCTGTCCTTGTAGGACGGCTTTTTTCCATTGTTAAGTCAAATAACAAATCCATCTTAACAAATGAATATGGTAGAATAACCATATCAGACAAGATGTAAAAACCTACCCCCGGACTGGGGGAAAGTCTACGCCCAAAACATTTTTGAGGAGATATGACTACGCACTCTTTTGTGCCCAGAGTAGTCAGCCTGGGAACCCTAGGGATAGGGATATTAAGACTGAAATGTCTTAAGAATCCCCGTGCCTTAAGGCCGGGGAGTGTCAATTGTTAATTTTTATGGTTGCCGAGAACAGCGGCTAAAGGGTAATGAGTAATTCATTACCCTAATTTATTGGCAGCGAAATCTTTATTTGACCGAAAGCATCCATGATACAAGCCCCCGGATTCATTCCGAAAGCAGACTCAGGACCGGTGAAATAAAAAACCTGTATCCGAGAAACTTGCCCCCCGAATTTCTCCGTGGGGTCAATGCTTCAATTCTTTAATCTTTAATCTTTAATCTAAAATCGATTGACACTCAGGGAAGGCCCAGAACTTCAATGTAGCGTGCTGATGGCGCACAGAACTCCTACATACGGCAAGTCAAAAGATTTGTTGGGTGAACTTGTGTTATGGTGATTTTCAATTGCTTCGATAAAAGCTATTTTAGATTTAATATTTTGAATTTTGCACGGTTAAAATGAAACTCAGAATCCTCGCTGCTGCAACGCTGCTGAGCGCGATCGCCCCGATCGCTCCTGCACCCGCCGAGAACATCCAACACACGCAACAATTACTAGCCACCCGACAGTGCCCCAACTGCGACCTCAGCAGTGCGGGCTTGGTTTTAGCCAACTTAACCGGAGCCAATCTCAAAGGTGCTGACTTGAGGTTGGCTAACCTCAGTCGAGCCAACCTCACCGGGGCTGACCTCAGCGGTGCCAACCTCAGCGGCACCAGCCTTTTTGGCGTCAACCTGACAGGGGCGAACCTCAGCGGTGCGAACCTCAGCGGTGCTGACTTGAGAAGTGCCTATCTCAGCGACGCCAATTTGCAAGGCGCTAATTTAACTAACGCGCAACTGCTCGGAGTTAGAGGAATGCCAACCAATATCGGCACCGCTGAAGACTTCTACCGGTTGGGAGTGCTGGAAGCTCAAGCAGGAAACTACAGAAACGCCATTGATTATTACAATCAAGCCCTGAATCTGAAATCGGATTTAGCAGCCGTTTATTTTGCGCGCAGTATGTCTCGCGCTGACTTGGGAGACTTCGCGGGCGCGGCTCAAGACGCTGCAATAGCAAACAAACTCTTTGCAGATCAAGGAAATCCCCAAGGTGAGGAGTTGTCAAAGCAGTTAGGCGAAGCCATTGTTGCACGCCAAAAGCCTACGGAACCCCGCACTTCCAGCCGCGGCGACTTTATGAGTCTTCTGGGATCGATCGGTTCTGTGCTGGTGAAGCTAATCTTGCCTTGACGGTTGCCTAATTCAGCGGAATCTCGATCCAGAACTCTGTACCATGACCGGGTACAGAAACACACTTAAGTACGCCTTGGTGTTTCTCAACTACAATTTGGTAACTGATAGACAGTCCTAAACCCGTGCCCCGACCGACGGGTTTAGTGGTAAAAAACGGATTAAATATGTGAGAGATTAACTCTTTGGGGATGCCGTGACCATTGTCGGCAATGCAAATTCCTACCGTTTTTTCATCGATTAATTCAGTGCGAATCCGAATGCAAGGGGATGGGAAATCAGGAATCAAACACTCGGTGGTGGCCTTTATATCTCCTGACTCGATAGGCAGTATTTGGGAGCTTAAATGCGTCGCCGCTGCACTTGTCGCTTTAAAGGGAAGATTCATAACTCGCTCTTTTTTTCCCATTTCTAGGGCGTCAAGGGCATTACCGATCAGATTCATAAATACTTGATTGAGCGAGCTGGCATAGCATTCTACTAAGGGCAACTTGCCGTATTCTTTAATAATTTCTACGGTGTTGTGATCAGAATTGGCTTTGATCCGGTGCTGCAAAATCAACAGGGTACTGTCGATGCCCTCGTGAATGTCAACGGCTTTTTTCTCGGTTTGATCGCTCCTGGAGAAATTACGCAAAGATACAACTAACTGGCGGATGCGCTCAACTCCGACTGTCATGGAACCCAAAATTTTTGGCAAATCTTCGGCAAGAAATTCGATGTCGATTGCTTCGGAGCACTCGCTAATTTCTGGGTTGGGCTTGGGGTAGTGCTGGCGGTAAAGTTCCACCAAGCAGAGTAAATCTTTGGTGTATTCGCTGGCGTGGGACAGATTGCCGTAGATAAAGTTAACGGGGTTATTGATTTCGTGGGCGACTCCGGCCAGGAGTTGTCCGAGACTGGACATTTTTTCGGTTTGAATCAGTTGGGCTTGGGTATTGTGCAATTCTGTGACTGTTTTAGCTAGCTGTTCGGCTTTTAATCGATCGGCAGTTGCTGCATTGAGACTTTCTTGATAAAGTTCTGCTTGGTGAATGGCGATCGCAGCTTGAGCAGCTAAATGTTGCAGCAATTCCTGTTCTGCAGTTTGCCAAACTCTCGGCCCGGAACACTCATGGGCAATCAGCAGCCCCCACAATTGGGAATCTTTGCCCATCATGGGCACAATTAAACTTCCTCTCACCTGCAACTCTTCCAAAAATTCGCGGTGACAGGGTGTTAAATCATCAGTATAAATATCATTAATTGCTCGCACCCGTCCGGCTCGATAAAAGCACTCTGAGCCTTCGGGAAAGCATCCTTGTGGAGATGTGATACCTAAAATTGACTGCCACTGGCCGCAAACAGCTTCGACAACTACCTCGCCCTGTTTGTCGGCAGCAAATTGGTAGATTACCGTGCGATCGGTATCCAACAAAACTCTGACTTCTCGCACAATAGTTTGCAGTATTATTTTTAAATCTAAGGTGCTGCGAATCTGGTCTCTAACTCGCGTCAATACTCTGGCAAAGTCCAAGGATTTTTGCAATTGGGCGGTGCGTTCTTGAACTTGGCGCTCCAAGTTGGCATTCAGGGTTTGCACTTCTTTATTAAGAACGTACTGCCCAATTGCCGAACAAAATTGGCTGCCTATAGCTAAAGCTTGCTCAATTTCCTCGTACTTCCACTCGGGCGACTGACCTTTTTTTATTTCTCGCCAGAGTTCAAAGGATTGTCTGGGAAGGGTTTGTCCAGCGTTGCTGTCAAAGCGCCCCGCCCACATTTTTTCGGTATCAATTGCATTGCGAAAAATGGTCAAACAGCCGACTACTTGTTGTTTGTAGTGGAGGGGAATTACCAGCAAACCCCTAATTTTAGTAGATGGGAAAGCGGGGACTAAAACTCTAAATAGAGGTTCTTTGTATAAGTCTGTAATTATCCAAACTGGGAACTGAGAGTTAGTAAAAATTGGCCAATTGGGAATTTTTTCGGTATTTTTAAATCCTTTGGTTAGCCATTCCTGCCAGAGGGGATGAGCTTCGAGATCCTTAACTTTTTCCCAGTTGGGAAGTGTCGGTTGTTCTCCTGTGGTGAACAGTTCAAAGGTAGCATCACTGTGGGCCGGGGCAATTGGCAATCCTCCTTCAATCTGGGAAGCGGATAACTTTTCACCGTTGATTTTCGGCTGGTTGAGATAGAGTCTGCCGCCGCTACCGCCCAAAGCGGTGACGGTGGCTTCTAAACCCTGTTGCAGTTGAATGTTTACGTGACCATACAACAGGGCTGCTATGCGGCTCACGGTAGCTTCGCGGGCGGCTTGAGAGCGGGTTTGCTGGAGGAGGAGCGCGTGGGCTATAGCGCTAGACAATTGATCTGAGACGAGCTGAACTACTTCTAAATCTGCTGGTGAAATATGGAGGGGCGCGGAGTGGTGAGACACTAAAAGTCCCCACAGTTCGATGTGAATTTTTTGATTATTTCCTGGCTCGTATCGAGTCAGACACGTCGCCGCATCGCAGATATCTGTTTTGCTGTTTGGCGACGCACTCCTGCGGTGCAAAATCGGCACGACTAAGGAAGATTGCACTCCCATTGCCATCAGGTAAGCGGTGTGGCAAGGATCGAGCGATCTGTAGTGCATCTCTTCCTTTACTAAAGGTTGACCGGTGTCTGCTGCATCGAGGGGACTCAGGACGATCGTCCCTGAGTTAACATCTATTATTGTCCGCTGGCGCAAAGTGACATACATCTCCCTGGCGCTGGCGGGAATGTCGTCTGCTGGAAAGTGCAGTCCTTTCAAGGAAGGGAGATGGTTGTTATTAATTGACTCCGCAACAACTTCTCCACTGCCGTCGGCACTAAACCTGTAAATCATAATGCGATCTGTTTTCAAAAAAGACCGCACTTCTGCTACCGTACTGGTTAAAATATCTTCTAATTCTAGAGATTGGCGAATGCGTTCTGTTATCCGCCGTATCAAAACTTCTCTGTCTAGTTTATAATGTAATTCTTGCGTATTTTCTCTGAGTTGCATAAATCTCCTTTGGTACTTATACAAGGATAATAAGAAGTTTTGATCTGCTGTTGGAGCGTTCAAACTCAAATGCCTCACCCTGAGTTTGTGACTCAACCGATCTGTACAATTAATCCGTCGCGCACTTGTCAGAGACGACGGTGTATCGCCTCTGGTGGGCTGGGGTAAGTAAAATCTGCGATCGCGCCGGTTTAATCCTTGCCTTCAACAGGCAGAGCGACTTAAGCAAATAGTAATTATTATTTTAATGCTCTTATAAATTTCTCGCAATCTTAAACTCTCACTAGGAGAATTCTTCATTGTTAGGATAAGTTGACATTTGTTGTATAACTTCATATAATGATAATTAACGAAAGAATTTGAGTTTCTATCAGCGCGCAAGGCCCTGACTAATTTCTTGGCGCACGCTCATCAGAATTTTACCCAAATGATTTTGACCGGTTCGATCGCAGCCACACCCCCAGTAGTAATCCGTTGGCGAATCCTCGACAATCACTCGATCCCCTGTGGCGAGGAGAATAGCTTGAATGTCTGTATGAGTGAGAAACTTAGTTAAAACTGCTTCGCGCATAATGGGAATTTTCACGGCTTCCCAATCAGCGCGAATCCGGTGGTTGGGATCGCGACCTAATTTAGCGGCTTCTTGAGGAGTTGCTACGGCTCGAATCGCCGCCACTAATCTTTCATCAGTGCTGACAAATTTTTGGGCTTGATAGTAATGTTCCACAGTCAACCAATATTGACCGTGCAGACAAATGTCGTGTAGTGAAAAATTAGAAAAGCAGCCGTAAGGCTCCTCTACTTTATAAAAATAAATTATCATTAGATTTGAAATTATATATTTTACAGGATTTAGGTAGAATGTAATTATTCAGGATGTGGCTGGAGCACCTTACCGCGCTCTTAGTAACGTGTCAAACCAGTTTTTGCCTCCAGGAGTATTTGAGATTTATTCTATAAGCAGGGGGGGGTTGTATTAAAAAAACGTCGCATCGACTTTAGTGAAAATAGGATTTTACGCTTTTGGTTATGCAACGAAACATCTAGGAATCAACAGGCTTTCTGAGGAATAGTGCCTAATTTATATTTTTAAATTAACGATTAAGAATTGGGAATAAAGAATCAGGAATGGGGATTTAAGAATATTTATTATTTCCTCTTCTTTCATTCCAATACGGCATCAGCTTTTTAAAAGCGCGGTTAGCCAAAGCGGCATCAAGCAGTTCGCCACACAAAATTTTGCTCATCAACTGAGTAGTCCTCGGAAATTGGAGGCCAGCTTTATTAACAGCTCCTGTAAACTGATAGAATGCCTTGGCCAAGCGACTGGCCCAAACCATATCAGTGCCCCATTCTTGGGCGATCGATTCAGTGTAATGCTCCTTAGCGTCGTCGGCACCTCCAAGAGCTCGATCGATCGCCTCAACAGCCTTAAATCCGCTAACAATGGCAGGACGAATCCCCTCACCGGACAGGGGGTCGGCGAGACGGGCTGCGTCTCCTGCCAGCAGCGAATTTTGCTACAGAACGTCCCTGCTTTGCTAGGTGATAAGCTGCTGTGGTGCCTGCCGGGCCTGCACCGACAATAATGCAATCAAACATTTTGGGTAATGGGTAACTGGTAATGGGTGATTGCTCATGGGGCAGGAGGAATTCGTAAGTTAATGAGTGTGAAATCTTGAGTTTTTAACTCACAACTCACAAATCATTAAGCGTGTGCTCGTTGTTCGCGGCCGACTCTGAGCAATCTCAAAACTATTCCTATTCCCCCTGCCCAATTTCCCATTGCCTAAACAGTCGTGATATCTTTCTCTTTCGATGCCAGAACTTCTTCTATTTTCGCAATGTACTTGTCCGTCAGCTTTTGAATTTTATCTTGCAAGTCCCGCGATTCATCTTTAGAGATATCGCTGCTTTTTTCCTGCTTGCGAATCGAGTCAACGGCATCGCGGCGGATATTGCGAATTGCAACTTTACCTTCTTCAGCAAACTTACTGGCCATTTTGACAAATTCTTGGCGTCTGTCGCTCGTCAGCGGCGGAATGTTCAAGCGAATAACAGAACCGTCGTTGTTGGGTACGAGTCCTACATCGGACAGGGAAATTGCTTTTTCGATCGAGGTAAGCGCTGTGCGATCGAACGGTTGAATGGTGATCGTAGTCGCATCCGGGGTGCCGATATTGGCAAGGGATTTGATCGGAGTTGGAGAGCCGTAGTAATCTACCATGACTCGATCGAGGAGGGAGGCGTTTGCCCGTCCCGTCCTAATAGTATTAAAAGACCGTTGAGTAGCCTCAACTGCCTTTTGCATATGATCTTCTGCTTCAGCTAACTTCACAAAAACCTCCGACAAGAGTTCCAATAGATTCTCCCATTACAGCTCGGTAGATGTTGCCCGACACCGAGAGGTCAAATACCATAATAGGAATATTATTTTCTTTGCAAAGGGCGATCGCCGTACTGTCCATCACCCGCAAATCTTGATTCAAGACGTGGGCATAGGTGAGGGTTTGATACCTGCGCGCGTTGGGGTTGAGGTGGGGGTCGGAATCGTACACCCCATCTACCTTAGTAGCTTTAAAAATCACCTCTGCATCAATTTCAGCCGCCCGCAAAGCGGCTGTAGTATCAGTAGTAAAAAAAGGGTTGCCAGAACCGGCACCAAAAATCACTACTCGTTTTTTTTCTAGGTGGCGAATCGCCCGCCGCCGGATGTAGGGTTCAGCTACTTCTTGCATAGCGATCGCCGATTGCACCCTCGTTGGCACTCCTGCTTGTTCCAGGGCATCCTGCAAAGTGATAGCATTCATCACCGTAGCAATCATGCCCACATAATCAGCCGTTGCCCGATCCATCCCTGCCGAAGCAGCTTTCACCCCGCGAAAAATGTTGCCGCCACCGACAACAATCGCGATTTGAATGCCTTGGGACACGACTTTGGCCACTTCCTGGGCGATCGACTGAACCACTATCGGATCGATGCCGTAGCCCAAGCTGCCCATCAGCGCTTCACCGCTGAGCTTCAGCAAAACTCGCTGATAAACCATCCCCATGTCGCCACTATTTTTTTACTCTTTTTGCCTCCACCATAAGATAGCAGTACGGGTGCATTTTGAACATCAATTGCCCGGAACAGGCATCCTGCTTGTGTTGCAAGAGAATTTGTTTGTGGCGCGGGCTGCTAGGTGAACAGGCAAGATGCCTGTTCCACAACCGGATTTATTTTTTCTCTGTGAATGCTAGGTGAACAGGCAAGATGCCTGTTCCACAACCGGATTTATTTTTTTTCAGTGAATGCTAGGTGAACAGGCAAGATGCCTGTTCCACAACCGGATTTATTTTTTGTGGGGAGTAGGGGTTGGGCACTCTTAGCCCGCCCTTAAAAGACTCAATCCTTGGGAACGAAATTAAGAGCAGCAGAATTCATGCAGTAACGCTGACCGGTAGGTTTCGGCCCGTCGTTAAATACGTGACCGAGATGAGCATCGCAAACAGCGCACAGTACCTCTGTTCGGCGCATGAACAAGGTGTTATCGGACTCACACTTGACATTTTCTTCGCTAATGGGAGCGTAGAAACTCGGCCAACCGGTACCGGAATCGAACTTTGTTTCAGATTTAAATAGCTCAGTGCCGCAGCAAATACACTTATAAAGTCCGGTTTTTTTGTTGTCGTGATATTCGCCACTAAAAGCTCTTTCTGTTCCTTTTTTGCGGGTGACTTTAAACTGTTCTGGCGTTAGTTGTTGTTGCCATTCGGCGTCGGTTTTTTGAACTTTTTGAGTCATGATTTGATGTTGTTAATTGTTGACTGTTGACGGTTGACTGTTGACGGTTGACTGTATATATAGCAACCACTAAGGTAGTTAAGACGTTATTAATTGCTAAAACCCTTGATTTTATTGCATTTTCACATCTATCTTTTTCCTTCGGCTATAGCTAGTTAACTCAGGCTTCCATTAATATTAACCTAATTGGCTCGATATGAACATACCAGGGAAAAGGATTGTCCTTAATAGCCCTCCACTTTTCCTTGAAAACTTCGGCTTGCAAGTGATAATCTTGGGAATCATTGGGAGGCGAGTGCAATTTAAGATATAATGTCACCCGGTGCGGAGTTTCCACAGTCGAGGCGATCCAACAAGCAAAAGTATTTTCACGATCGCACCCGCTAACAAAACTCAGTTGATGAGCCCGAATTCCCACAGAAACTAGAGATTTGGGAATTGGTTCGACTACAGTCAGAGTACAGCCCCAGTCGATCGCCTCGACAACAGTTACGGAGATCGGTTTAGCGGCAGAAAAGTTCTTACAGCCAGTCAACAGGGCGACAGTGAAATTGCCAGGGCGATCGAAAATGTTCTCTTTGGTATCAAAGGCGATCGGCCTGCCCTCGGCCAACACCAACAGATTTTTGCACACCCGGTAAACTTCCTCTAAATTGTGGCTGACAAACAAAGTAATTCCCCGATAATTAGCCAGAGTCTGCATTAACTCCCCTTCCAGTTGACTGCGTAAGTGAGTGTCCAAAGCAGAAAACGGTTCGTCTAACAGCAGCAATTCGGGAGAAGGGGCGATCGCCCTCGCCAAAGCCACCCGCTGCTGTTGGCCCCCTGAAAGTTCGTGTGGGTAGCGGTTTTCCAGTCCCGACATTTGCACCGAAATTAGCTGTTCTTTTACCCGAAGTTTTTGCTCGCTTTCGGATAAATGCTGCAAGCCAAACGCAATATTTTGAGCAACAGTCAGGTGAGGAAATAAAGCATAGTTTTGAAACAAAAAACCGATGCGGCGGTCTTTAGAAGCTACATTAATGCCCTGTGCTGAGTCAAATAAAACCTTGCCGTTGACTGCAATTTTACCGCTGCTGGGAGTTTCCAAACCAGCGATGCAGCGCAGAGTCATGCTTTTGCCGGAACCCGACGCGCCCAAAATTCCCAGCACTTCCGGGCCAATATCGAAACCGACATCCAAAGCAAAGCTGGAGAGAGGTTTAAAAATGCTTAAACAAAGTCCGCTTTTCGGTTGTTGTTTTTGGGAATTTGTGGTAGAACTAGACGCGACTTGAGGAATATTTGATTGCAGTCTTTGGCTCGAATTCGGTTTGATCGATCTCCTTTGTAAATCCGTCCAAAAATTAACAGCAGTTAGCACGCTCAAAGAAAGACTAAGAATAATCAAAACCCAAATAGCAGCTTGCCTCATATCCCCTGCTTCCACAGCAAAATAAATTGCCATCGGGATAGTTTGAGTTTGTCCGGGAATATTCCCCGCTAACATCAACGTCGCGCCGAATTCACCCAAAGCGCGAGCAAATGCGAGAATAGTTCCTGCTAAAATTCCCGGCCATGCTAGCGGCAACATAATCCGCCAAAAGACTTGCCACTCCGATGCTCCCAAAGTGCGGGCTGCATTGAGAAGATTGGCATCAATTTGCTCAAAAGCTCCCAAAGCAGTTTTGTACATGAGGGGAAATGATACAACTGTGGCAGTAATGGCGGCGGCTTGCCAAGTGAAAATTATAGTTAAGTCGAATTGTAGCAAAAATTGCCCGATCGCCCCATTTCTCCCAAACAGCAGCAACAGCAAAAATCCCACTACTGTCGGCGGCAAAACTAAGGGAGAAATGAAAATGCCTTCAATTAAAGCTTTACCTCTGATGCGAGTTGAAAGCATCCACCGGGCGGCGGCTATTCCCAGGAAAAAGGTGATAAATGTCGCAATAGCGGAGGATTTTAGAGATATCCAGAGCGGAGAAATATCAAATTCCATAAATCGTAGGGACGGGTTTCACTAACAATAATTGCCTCAAAAAAATAATTTCCTAAACCCCCCCACACACAGATAAATCAAAATGTATAATTTGGGGATTCGCTCGTAGGGGCGGGTTTTACCAACAATTTTGGGCTAATACCAATAATCTCGTAAACCCGCCCCCACCCAAGGGCAAATCGAAATGTATCTCTTTGAATACACAAGGTTATCTGTTGTGTGAGGGCGGGTTTATATAGATTGTTGGCGGGAATTAGATATTGTTGGTAAAACCCGCCCCTTGTATCTTAAAAGAGTTGGTGTAGCGCTCGTAACGTCAAGCAGGCGATCGCCAGATCAATCAGGCG
>NZ_JAUBTK010000089.1:0-31581 GCF_036702455.1 Microcoleus sp. D2_18a_D3 | reverse complement strand
GATGAGGTACTCATGGGCATAGGGCATAGGGCATAGGGCATAGGGCATACCTCACTTTTTTGAGAACCGCTATATATCCACCCCAAAACTATGAAAAAGAAAATCATCATTGGCATCATGGGTCCCGGCGATAGTGCCACATCAACCGACTTAGAAAACGCCTATCAACTCGGACAACTCATCGCCGAAGCAGGATGGATATTGCTAACTGGCGGTAGAAATGTCGGCGTCATGGATGCCGCCAACAAAGGAGCAAAATCAGCTAACGGTTTAACAGTCGGCATCCTTCCGGGGAATGACACTCGCGGCATTTCTGAAGCTGTAGATATTGCCATTGTCACCGATATGGGAAACGCCAGAAATAACATTAACGTTCTTTCTTCAGATGTAATAATTGCCTGCGGTATGGGCACGGGCACTGCTTCGGAAATTACCCTCGCCCTCAAAGCTAACAAACAAGTTATATTGTTAAATCACAGCCGTGAAAGTCAACTTTTTTTTCAAGGTTTAGCACAATTTAACATCTTTGTGGTAAACAATGCTGTAGAGGCTATGAATCAAGTTCGCGAAATCCTAGCAAATTCAAGATGAAATCCAAGATGAGACTAAGTAAATTCAACGGTTGTGCGATCGGCATTTTCCTGACTTTGGGGATTTTCGTCACTACCAAAGCAGACGGAAGAATTGCACAGTTCAGTTTCAGCAACAAATCCACTCAAAAATTAGCACAAACCCTCCCTCCTCCTCCCCCTTTCGCACAGCCTGTTACCCAACAAGAAGCGCCACCTATTCGCAGCGAATCCGTGCCGGATCAAATCGCCTTAGCAACCCATTTGCAGACAATCAAAGCTAGACTCTACGGTGCTTACTGGTGTCCTAACTGTCACACGCAACAAGAACTTTTCGGCAAAGAAGCATTTACCGCGATTACTTACATTGAGTGCGATCCCAGAGGCAAAGATGCTCAACCGGATTTGTGCAAAGCTGCCAATATTAAAGCTTATCCCACTTGGGAAATTCGGGGTAAATATTACACGGGCCGGCAATCTTTGGAAAAACTGGCTATTTTATCTGGTTATAAAGGCAGCCGCAATTTTCTGCCACAACTTCCCTCTCCTTAAAAATATCTAAATTAGTTCGCACTCGCCCACTAAGAAACCGGGTTTTTGAACCGAGATTGACGGTTTTCTGCAATTATTTTGGTTAAAAACCCGGTTTCACGCCACCCGTGCCTCCTAGACTATAAATGTAAAGTGCTGATGGCGCACCTAAAATTATGATTTTTATGAATTCAACTTCTGAATAATATGAATTGACGTGGCCGTGAGCTGGTTATTTAATTGTAATTAGGCGGACAGATATATGTCAATTTCAGACTAGCAGTTATTCAGGAGACTGAAGCGATGCAGTTACAATTTAGCAATAAACAAATAATCTGGACCAGTTTGCTATGCTTTTCGGCAATTGCATTTCCCCTAACGAGCCAAGCTATAACAGTACAAGAAGTACCGAATCCCCGTCAAGTAAATAACACTTGGGTAACGGACAAGGCAAACATTCTTAGCGACAGCACCGAAACTCAGCTCAATCAAATGATTTCGGATTTAGAGGCTAAAAATGGCTCAGAAATCGCTGTTGTGACAGTGCCTGATACTAAGCCATCGGCGACACCAAAAGCATTTGCTACAGAATTATTTAACTTTTGGGGTATTGGCAAAAAAGGTAAAAATAACGGAGTTTTATTGTTGATTTCTGTGGGGGAACGCCGCGTTCAAATTGAAACAGGTTCTGGCATTCAAAGCATTTTGCCGGATGCCAAGGTAGTGGGTATTATTCAAACCGCAATTACGCCCCCATTTAAACAGCAGGACTTTGACGGCGGTACATTAGCCGGGACAAAGGCGTTAGTAAATGTTTTACAAACTCCGACGGTAAATGCTCAATCTCAAACCACGCTGCCTTTGGCTCCAATCGTACCCTCTCAAGGGGTGAAACCGTCACCAATACCAAGTCAATCCCCAGTTATTAGCAATAGTACATCCACCAGTGAAGATTCATCGAATTTAATCTATGGCTTACTTGGGTTGTTATTCATAGCATTCATAGCGTTTATACCTTGCTTCATTATCTTCAGGATATTTCGCAGCTTATTTTCTCGGATATCTCGTTACCGCCACCGCCGTTATCCGCGCAATTACAGCAGTAACAATCCCAACCACGGCAGTAACAGTCCCAATTACAGCAGTAACAATCGCAATTACAGCATTAACAGCCACAACTATTACGGTGGGGGTGGCGACTACAGCAGTAACAGCATTGATTACTGTAGCACTAGCGACTACAGCAGTAACAGTAGCAGCGATGATTGCGGTGGCGACTACAGCACTAATAGCAGCGACTACAGCATTAGCAGTAGCGACTGCGGGGGTAGCTTTGGCGGTGGCGACTCCAGCGGTGGCGGTGGGGGTAGCGATTACAGCATTAGCAGTAGCGACTGCGGGGGTAGCTTTGGCGGTGGCGACTCCAGCGGTGGCGGTGGGGGTAGCGATTACAGCAGTAGCAGTAGCGATTATTGCGGTGGCGGCGACTACAGCAGTAGCAGTAGCGACTACAGCAGCAGTAGCAGTAGCGACTACAGCAGCAGTAGCAGTAGCGACTCCAGTGGTGGGGGTGGCGGTGGGGATTGGTAATTCGGGAATGGAGGCAGAAACCGAGTTTTTTTAACAGGAATTAGTCCCCCTCTGCGGGGAAGAAAGTTTGTATAGTTGCGGTTTTAACCGCCAAATAATCGAGGAGTAGTTAACTAAAATACTCTTCAACAATTTTCAAAATCCGCGAGGCGGCTAAACCGTCCCCAAAGGGATTAATTGCCATTGCCATTGCGTTGTATGCTTCCGAATTGCTCAGCAATTCTGCCGCTGCTGCTGTAATTATATCAGAATTAGTACCAACCAGTTTAGCAGTACCCGCAGAAATTGCCTCTGGTCTTTCTGTGGTTTCTCGCAATACTAAAACTGGCTTGCCCAAACTAGGTGCTTCCTCTTGCAAGCCGCCGGAATCTGTGAGGATTAAATGACATCTCTGAATGGCTCCTACTAATTCTGCGTAATCTAAAGGTTCAGTTAAAAAGACTCTCGGATGGTCGCCCAAAAGAGCTTTTAAAGGTTCTCTGACTGTGGGATTTCGATGTAGAGGTAAGAGCAAGGCTGTATCGGGAAATTTATCTAAAATTTGGAGAAATGCCTTAGCAATTCCTGCTAAGGGTTCTCCCCAATTTTCGCGACGGTGAACTGTTGCTAAGATAGTGCGATATTTGCTCCAATCTAAATTGGGAATGTTGCATTCGGGTTGGCGTTTGGCGACAGAAAGCAAAGCATCGATTACTGTGTTGCCTGTACGGTGAATTTCTCCCAAAACGCCCGATCGCCCTAAATTCTCTACAGCCAGCTCTGTCGGGGCAAAATGCAGCCGTGTGAGCTGAGATATCAACCGTCGATTAGCCTCTTCGGGGTAAGGATTGAACACGTCGTCTGTCCGCAATCCGGCTTCTACGTGACCTACGGGTATTTTCTGGTAAAATGCAGCCAAAGTAGCGGCAAACGCTGTCGTTGTATCGCCCTGAACTAACACAATTTCGGGCTGCAATTCTTTAAACAAGGCTTCTAAACCCTGCAAACTCCGGGATGTAATATCCGTCAAGGTTTGCTGGTGCTGCATAATTGCTAAATCCCGATCGGCTTTTAGATCGAACATTCGCATTACTTGCTCGACCATTTCTCGGTGCTGACCGGTTAAAATTACTTGCGTGTCAAAGGTTGGCGAACTTTTGAACTGTTGAATTACTGGGGCGAGTTTAATCGCTTCTGGGCGTGTTCCTAAGACGATGCAAACGCGGTGTGTGGCTTCGGGCATGGTAAAATTGGGTAGTTGAGATTTGCGAGGCTCTTAAAGGCGGAAAATTTTATAGCAGGTTTGAATCGTTGGTTAACAAGATTTATTTTTTTATGAACCGCAGAGGGCGCAGAGGGCGCAGAGGAGAGAAGAGAGATAGAAAGTGGTTTGACGTTGGGTGGGGGCGGGTTTTTGAGATTGTGAGTTTTAGCCAATTATTGTCGGTGAAACCCGCCCCTACAGGATTATTGATATTAGTACATTTTTGTTAATTGCTTATGCCCTATCGTTACATTCTATTTTACAAACCTTATGATGTTTTAACTCAATTCACTGACAACTCCAGCGAAACTAAACGCAGCACTCTCAAAGACTATATTCCTATTCCTAACATTTATCCAGTAGGAAGGCTCGATCGCGATAGTGAAGGTTTGTTGCTGCTAACGGATGATGGACAAATGCAGCACCGCCTCAGTGACCCCAAATTCGCTCATCCCCGCACTTACTGGGTGCAAGTTGAACGAATTCCCGATGCAAGTGCGATCGCCGCTTTGCAGACAGGTGTCACAATTCAAGATTATCGGACTCGATCGGCAAAAGTGCAATTATTGTTAGAAGAACCACCTTTGCCCCCCCGCGAACCGCCGATTAGATTTCGCAAAAACGTGCCGACAGCTTGGCTGGAAATGACTCTCACAGAAGGCCGCAACCGCCAAGTCCGCCGGATGACCGCAGCAGTTGGGTTTCCGACGCTGCGGCTAGTCAGATGTGCGATCGGGCATTTGCGTCTCGAAGGCCTCAAACCCGGTGAATGGCGGGAACTAACTCAAGCCGATTTGAGATTTTAGATTTTAGATTGGAGAATTACAGTCAACAGCCTTGACATTTAGGACATTCTTGATATCTGAAACTATTACTGCGACTGCATTTCCCTTCTTCCTTCTTCCTTCTTCCTTCTACCTTCTTCCTTCTACCTTCTTCCTTCTACCTTCTACCTTCTACCTTCTACCTTCTACCTTCTTCCTTCTTCCTTCTACCTTCTACCTTCTACCTTCTACCTTCTTCCTTCTTCCTTCTTCCTTCTTCCTTCTTCCTTCTTCCTTCTTCCTTCTTCCTTCTGCTTACTTTCGAGGCGGCAAAATAAAACTCTCGTTTCCATCCTTATCTTTTTGCACCTGAGCTCCCAACTTGACAAGAGCTTGTCTCGCCCTTTGACGCACCAACTTATCATTTGTTTGAGCATAAACCGTGCTCCAAGCAGTAAACCGCACCGGCACGCTATCGGGATCTCGGCGCAAAAACTCAGCAGTTGCTCGAAACCTCGGCGCCAATTGTGGCCCTTCCGGGGTTCCTTCCACCCAATCAGCGGCCATTTCGTGAGAGCGAATTGACTCGCGAATATCCCCCAACAGCAGCAACTCATCAATACCTTTAGTTCGCCACACTATCCACGATTGGGAATGAAGTTGCGGCGAAAGGGCAAGGGCCCTAGTACCACGCTCTATAAAGTTAACAGCAGTTTCAGGCTTTCCTTGATAAAAAGAAATAGCTGTGGAAAGAAACAGGTAGATGTCAGCCCACCGCGGGTCGCGCTGCGTAACTATGTCAAAATAATCTTGGCTCAGATTGTAGCCCGTCACATCTCGCGCTTCGTCGTCGCCAAAATACTGCAAAAATTTGAGAAATGTCCAATCTGCAATTAAATTGTCAAACCCAAAACTAGGGATTGTTTTGAGCATTTTTAGCCGCAGGGCTTCTTGCTGCGCTTCTTGCTGTGCGGCTTGCTTGAAACTGGCAGCAGATATTCCAGAGGGCGGCTTGGCCCCCTGAAGGCCAACTGCTGGGGACATTCCGCCCAACTGCCCGCTCGACTGCATGGCGACGACCCCCGCCAGCGCTGCTAGACCGATAACTCCATTAAGGAGCAGGCTCAACCACTTACGCGAAAATTGTTCGATTTTAGCTTCCACGGCACTTTATAAATCCAAGTTTTAAATTAAGTTTATTGAAAGAGAGTAATATTTGGTTGGCGATCGACTAAAAATCTCGTTAAACTGTCCAAAGGGATGGTGGAGCCTCCACAAAATAGTTTAAGTAGTAGTGTGAGATTTTTTAGCAATATAAAATCTCAAATCAAAAATCTAAAATCGAATTGAGCCAAATTCAATGAATCAAGCCCGCAAACGCTTTTCAAAGTTACAGGCAGCCCTGTTCAGTGGGGCGATGGCAACAACCGCTTCGATATCTTTGCTCGTTCCCGGCCTGAGTCAATCAGTCCGCGCTGAGCTTCAAGATAGCCCCAAAGCTGTCTTAGACGAAGCTTGGCAAATTGTCAACCGAGAGTATGTTGATGGCAGCTTTAACAAGACTGACTGGCAATTGACCCGCCAAGAACTGTTGAGCAAAAACTATACCTCTCGCGAAGCTGCTTACACCGCTCTCCGCAAAGCGCTAGAGAAATTAAACGACCAGTACACGCGCTTCATGGACCCGAAGCAGTACGAAGCGCTGACGAATCAAACCTCTGGGGAACTGACAGGGGTGGGGATGAGGCTGGAAGAAGACGAGAAAACGAAAGCGATTAGGGTAGTCGAGCCGATGGAAAATTCCCCGGCCCTGAAGGCAGGGATTCTAGCGGGTGATACGATTTTGGTGATTGACGGCAAAACTACCAAAGGCATGACTGTCTCGGATGCGGCTCAGGTAATTCGGGGCGACGAAGGTACGAAAGTCACGCTGCGGATTGCTCGTGAGGGCAAAAGCGAATTTGACATCACTCTGACTAGGGCGAGAATTGAGGTAGCAGCGGTGCGCTACAGCCTCAAGAATGAAGGCGGTAAGAATGTGGGTTACATCCGTTTGCAAGAGTTTAGCTCCCACGCGGGCGAACAAATGGAGGCGGCGATTAAAAAGCTCTCGGCTCAGAAAGCTGACGCTTTTGTTTTGGATTTGCGGGGGAATCCCGGCGGTTTGCTGCGAGTGAGCATTGATATCGCTCGGATGTGGATGGATACAGGGGCGATCGTCCGCACAGTCGATCGCGCGGGCGATTCTCAGGAAATGAAGGCAAATCGCACTGCGCTCACTGACAAGCCTTTGGTGGTGCTCGTGGACGATAACTCGGCCAGCGCCAGCGAGATTTTGGCCGGTGCTCTGAAGGATAATAAGCGCGCAACTGTGATGGGCGGCCAAACTTTTGGCAAAGCTTTGGTGCAGTCGGTGCATTCTTTGGCTGACGGTTCGGGATTGGCGGTGACGATCGCTCACTACTATACTCCCAACGGTACGGATATCAGTCAGAAAGGGGTTACTCCCGATGTTAAAGTCGAAGTCACCGACGAACAAAAGCTGAAATTAGCTAACAAACCGATGTTGGTTGCGACTAAGGATGATCCTTGCTACGCGCAGGCGATCGCACTTTTGCGAACTACCGCTTCGTCTCCCCCTCCCGTAACCGCTAATGAGGCTCTTGTTCCTAAAAAGTAAGTAGTTGAAACCGTAATTTATTAACCATAAGGATTAAGATGAAGCCCGCGCCAGCGGGTTTTGTTTTTATGCTTATGGTTATGGGTTATTAAGTAAATTTAGGTGATTTAATGTAGGATGCAGATGGTTGAAAAGCTTGCTCTCTGAGCATTATTCCTTCTTCCTTCTACTTAAGTTATTGGTGAATGTATCTCCTGATTAAAGCACATTAGTGGGATGGGAATTTTTTAACCGCAGATGTCAGCAGATGAACACAGATGCACGCTGATGGGATTTCTGAATTGGGGATTTCTGACTTAATTAGTCATTCATGCGCCGGATAAACTCTAAGGGCAAACCGTCTGTATCAGCAATAAAAGCTACTTCGTAAACATTTGGCCCGATCGCCTGTTGAGTCGGTTCTAATAAAACTTTCAAAGCTTGAAACTGGTTTGGTTGGTCTTTAGCAGCTTCCTCAAACCGTTCTTTCAGAGACTGCAACCAACTAGGCAAGTCAGTTGTCGCTTCAGTTAAATCGAAAGATAAATGATAATATCCAACATAATGCTCGTCTCCGAAAGCATCCGGTGCGGGTTTTGGTTCCGGGATTTGAATGAGTTCGATGCGTCCGTTGAGACCTTCCATCCAACAGGCTAGGGTGTAACCTGTGGTAAAGCGATCGCTCACAGTAAATCCCAACTGTTCGTAAAAGGCGATCGCCCGGTGTATGTTAGCAGTGCGAATCGAGGCGTGGTGCATTCGATTTTAGATTTTAGATTTTAGATTTTAGACTGGAAATAGGAATTGCGATTTGAGATTTTATATTTGAGAGGGTAAACTCGGAAGTCGGAATTAAAAACGATCGCATCTGTTGCCCAAAAGTAATAGAGCCTTGTTTTTTCTTCCTTCTTCCTTCTTCCCTCTTCCTTCTTCCCTCTTCCTTCACTTATTCAAACAACCGAAAATAAGGATATCTAATCGGAACTCCCGGCTCTTTTTCCAAATCAAAATTAATCACTTCCCAACAAGGGTCTTCTTGGGGATCGGGGCTAAAATCCACAGGCAAACCGTACAGCCTCGGCCTGGGCGATTCCGACTGACCGCGCCAAGGCGTGCTGCGTTCCAAATAAGCGCTGATTAAGTCTCGATAGCGTTGGGCAACGATCACGCGAGTTGCTCGGTAGCCTTGAGTATAAAGTCGATCGAGCGCCTCGTGAATTTCAAACCGAATCCCGTCCGGGTGGGTGTGCTGGCGATACCATTCATTCTCCCAGCGGCGCCAGTGCCGCCCCGACTGAAGGTGAACCAGTTCCCCCGTTTTTGGATCTGCCTCAAATGCCCCGTGACGCGGACACAAATAGGTATCCGTGAGCGTTAGAGCCGGAATTGTTTGGCGACAGTGGGGACACTGAATTTCCGGGCCAAACATCGGGTATTGCAAGGCAACTTCAATCATTTATTTGCGTCCCAGCATATTTTCTCTGCAAAAGTGCCAAATACTTTTATTATATCCCGTATCAACAACCAGCTAATCTGCTAGAAGTATAACGATCGACCAACTAATGAGCAATCTCAACGAACCTCTGTCTGCACTTCCTTCCTATTGGCCCAGGCCCGATCTATCCCAAGCGGCTTTTGTCGCTGAAGGCGCTGTTGTGATCGGCAGGGTAGAGGTGGCTGCAGGCGCTAGTATCTGGTACGGGGCGGTGGTGCGGGCGGATATAGAGCGAATTGCGATCGGCTCAAGTACCAATATCCAAGATGGAGCAATTCTGCACGGCGATCCGGGGCAACCGACTGTTTTGGAAGATTTCGTGACAGTCGGACACCGAGCCGTGATTCACTCAGCTTACATTGAACGGGGCTGCCTGATCGGGATTGGGGCGATCGTCCTCGATGGAGTCAGGGTAGGAACAGGCTCTATCGTCGGTGCAGGGGCGGTTGTCACCAAGGACGTTCCCCCTCACACGCTAGTTGCGGGAGTGCCTGCCAAACGCCTGCGGGATGTCTCTGAGGAAGAAGCTGCGGAGTTGGTGGAACACGCTAAGCGTTACGAAAAGTTGGCTTTGGTACACGCGGGGAAAGGTTCTGATTTGGGATTTGGTGAGTTGATAGAATAAGATTTTCAGCAAAAAACTATTAGTTTCCAATGGCTTACACCGCGCCAAAAATCTTAACTTTTGAAACATTCCTCGATCGATATGGTGACAACTTCCGCTACGAGCTCGCTGACGGAGAATTAGTTGACATGGAACCCACAGGCCCGCACGAAACCGTCAGCGGTAAACTAGCAACTCAAATCGGCATCGCCATCGCAGCAGAAAAACTACCCTGGTTCATTCCCCGCACTTGTTTAATCCGTCCATTTTCAGACGCAGCTACCGCCCGCCGTCCCGATATTGTCGTATTAGATGAAACTGCTATTGTCAGCGAACCTCTTTGGGAAAGAGAACCTGTGATTACGCTGGGGCGATCGGTTAAATTGGTTGTAGAAGTAGTCAGCACTAATTGGGAAACAGATTACGCCCGAAAAGTTGAAGAATATGCTCTTTTAGGAATTCCAGAATATTGGATAGTGGATTATCGCGGATTGGGGGGCGTGGCTTTTATCGGTAAACCAAAACAACCTACTATCACCGTTTCCGAACTGATTGACGAAGAGTACGCGCAGCAACAATTTCGCCTCGGTCAACCAATTATTTCTCCTCTGTTAAAAAGCTTGCAACTTCGCCTAGAGGATATTCTGCCCCGTTAGGCGATCGCCCAAACGGTTTTAGATTTTAGATTTTAGATTTTAGATTGGAGAATTGATTAATCCGGCAGCCCTGAACGCAATTGCTTTTGGCCAACAATCAACCGTCAACAATCTTCGGAAATATCGGTATTTGTTCGAGCGATAAAAGTTTAAAATAAAATAAAAAAAATTGTAAAGCTCGATCGAGCGCTAAGATTAATCACATGAATAACGATCGCACATCTACTCCAAACATCCCTCCCCACACCTGGAAACGTCCCATCGGCATCGGTTGGGAGAATCCCTATACAGTCCGCTACGCAAGCAATCTCGACGATGGGCCCTGGCACGGAATGCCTCTGGGCGGGTTCGGTGCCGGCTGCATCGGGCGATCGTCCCGGGGCGACTTCAACCTCTGGCATATTGACGGCGGCGAGCACATTTTTCGCAGTTTGCCCGCTTGTCAGTTCAGCGTTTTTGAAGAAACTCAAGGCAATAAACAAGCTTTTGCACTGTCCACTGAACCGCCTAGCGATGGCAGTTTATCTAGTTGGAAATGGTATCCTTGCGAAGGAAGAAGGAAGAAGGAAGAAGGAAGAAGGGAAGAAGAAGAAAGAACCGGGGAAGAGTCTAATTCTTCGGGTACTTATCATGCTTTGTATCCGCGCAGTTGGTTTGTTTACGAAAATGTGTTTCAGGCTCAATTAAGCTGCGAGCAATTTTCTCCAATTTTGCCGAACAATTATCAGGAAAGCAGTTATCCTGTAGCCATGTTTGAATGGGTGGCGCACAATCCTACAGATGCGCCGATTACTCTCAGCATCATGCTGACTTGGGAGAATATTGTTGGTTGGTTTACTAATGCCAATAAATCGCCGAAAGTGATGGTGCGAGATGATGGTAGTCCATTTTATGACTATCAACCCAGGTGGGGAGAAAGCGGCGGAAATTTTAATTTGTTGGTGGAAGATTTTCACCGGATAGGTTGTGTGATGACGCGGTTGACTGCTGAAGACGAACCGCAAGAGGGGGATGGACAATGGGCGATCGCAACTATTACTAATCCAGCGGTAGAAGTATTCTATCAAACTCGCTGGAACCCGGCGGGGAATGGCGACGATATTTGGCGCAACTTTTCTGCTGAAGGTTTCTTGTTGGATGACAAAGACGAGACAGCAGCAGCAGCAGGAGAACATTTGGCTTGTGCGATCGCAGTTCGCTTTACTATTCGACCGGGAAAAACTCGCAAAATTCCCTTTATTATAGCTTGGGACTTGCCCGTTACTGAGTTTGCATCGGGAGTTTGGTACTACCGTCGCTACACAGATTTCTTCGGCCGCAACGGCAAAAATGCTTGGCCGATTATTCGCACTGCAATGAAGCATTCGGATACTTGGCGCGAAAATATTGAAGCTTGGCAAAAGCCGATTTTAGAACGGAAAGATTTGTCAGACAGTTTTAAAATGGCTTTGTTTAACGAGTTATACGCCCTGACAGACGGCGGTACTCTGTGGAGTGCGGCTGACGAACGTGATCCAAAGGGTCAATTTGCGGTTTTGGAGTGCATTGATTACCGCTGGTACGAAAGTTTGGACGTGCGGCTTTACGGTTCTTTTGCTTTGTTGATGCTGTGGCCTGATTTGGAAAAGTCGGTGGTTTTAGCGTTCGCGAGGGCAATTTCAGCCGGAGACGATACGCCGAGAATTATTGGCTGGAATCAAGCTTCTGCTATTAGAAAAGCTGTCGGCGCGACGCCGCACGATTTGGGTGCTCCTAACGAACATCCTTGGGAGAAAACGAATTATACTAGCTATCAAGATTGCAATTTGTGGAAGGATTTGCCTTGCGATTTTGTGTTGCAGGTTTATCGGGATTTCCTGTTGACGGGCGGCACAGATTGTGAGTTTCTGCAAGAGTGTTGGCCGGCAATTGTTGAGGCTTTGGCTTATCTGAAAACTTTTGATGAGGATGGGGACGGAATTCCTGAGAATTCGGGAGCACCGGATCAGACGTTTGATGACTGGCAAATGCGGGGGATAAGTGCGTATTGCGGGGGTTTGTGGTTGGCGGCGCTGGAGGCTGCTATCGCGATCGGCGAAATCTTGGAAAATGCAGCACCGGAGATAATTCCTAACCCTCAAGCAAAGATTGCATTATATCACAGTTGGCTGCTCCAAGCAAGACCGAGCTATCAAGAAAAACTGTGGAACGGTCAATATTACCGTTTGGACAGCGAGAGTAATTCCGAAGTGGTGATGGCAGACCAACTGTGCGGTCAATTTTACGCGAAACTGTTAGGATTGCCGGATATTGTGCCGCCAGAATGTGCAGTCAGCGCTTTAGAAACCGTGTATGAATCTTGCTTTTTGAAGTTCAATGAGGGGGAGTTCGGTGCGGCGAATGGGGTGATGCTGAACGGTTCGCCGGAAAATCCCAATGCAACTCATCCTTTGGAAGTTTGGACGGGGATTAATTTTGGGTTGGCTGCTTTTTTAGTACAGATGGGAATGGAGGAGAAAGCGTTTAAATTGACGGATGCGGTGGTGAAACAGATTTATGAAAATGGGTTGCAGTTTCGCACGCCGGAAGCGATTACGGCGGGGGGAACTTTTCGGGCGAGTCACTATTTGCGGGCGATGGCGATTTGGTCGATTTATGGAGTGTTGACTGGTTTTAAAAGATGACAGGACTTACGCATAGGACTAAAGAAACCGGGTTTTTATGTAATCTTCGGGATACAACGAAATATTTCCCTAAAAAAGCCGGTTTCTGACTGTCCCTGCGTCGAGGAGTGAGATGAATGAAAAGGCAGTGCAATTTAATTATGAATTCTGTGTTAGAAAACTATTGCGTTAGCGTTGAGTTTCCTGATGTCAGCGGTGCAGAACATTTGGAAATGTTGCAAATTCGCGATCGCCTCGCAGAAATTGAATCTGACTAGAGTGACGCAGAAAAGACATTACTCACCAAGGGCGATCGGCAATTAATTGAAAATGTAAACGATTTTTATCATGAGTTGTCGCGCTTTGTCAATTTAGCTGACATCAGAAAGGCTGAAGCTATTCCTCCTCAACGCTGGTGGTGGTATTTGGATGTTTTTGCCAATTTCCTTAAAACCAGAGTTAACGAGTGAAAGCGAATCGCTGTCAAGACTGTCTTTTTAAGTCTTGGTTGTGGGTAAGCGCGATCGTACTTCCTTCTAAAAATCGCGTGGCGCACTCTTTCCCAGCAGTTAAAAGCCACAGATAGACTCTGGTTTGAGGGGGCAGGTTTCATTTGCGCCCAGATTGTCATAGAAAATGAGTCCAGTGAGGTTAGTCAGAGATGTCAGCGGTGTAAAGTCTGATATTTGATTGCTGTTGAGATAGAGGTTCGTTAGTTTAGTCAGAGATGTCAGCGGTGTAAAATCTGATATTTGATTGAAGCCCAGATTGAGGTTCGTTAGTTTAGTCAGAGATTTCAGCGGTGTAATGTCTGATATTTGATTGTTGCTGAGTTCGAGGTCCGTGAGGTTAGTCAGAGATGTCAGCGGTGTAATGTCTGATATTTCATTGTAAATGATTATGAGTTCGCTGAGACTTGAAAGATTGTGGCTAGCTGCTTCACACTCATTAGTTTCAGCTTTTTCTAACAAAGCGTCAACCGTGCGTCTCTCCTCCGATTTCAACTTAGCTTTATTGGTGCACCAATCTGTAAAAGTTTTGTAGTTTGCTGTCGGTGTTTGCTGTCCTCCAGCCCCCGGCAATCTGTAGCCACCAAGAATGAGAATTAAAGAGAGACTGAAGACGATACACTGCCAAGCATACCGCTTCGCAATTCTGAACCAATTCCTGTCACCTAAAAGCTTTTTTAACATTTTGTAACTCTCCTAGCTGGGATGCGATCGCTTTGATGATTATCTTATATGATTTTTTCAAAGATACGATAGACATAAATGACGAACAGACATTGACAATTCTAGCTTTGAGTTCTTACGTAAGTCTCTCAGAGCTTTAAAAAAGTGGTATTACAATTCAAAATTACGTGGCGGACTCTTTCGCAGCCGTTAAAAGTTACAGATAGACTCGGGTTTGACGGGACAGGTTTTATTGGCGATCGGATTGTCGCCTAGGTTGAGTTCAGTTAGGTTAACAAGGGATTTGAGAGGTGTAATGTCTGATATTTGATTGCTGCCGAGGTAGAGTTTAGTTAGGTTAGTCAGAGATGTCAGCGGTGTAATGTCTGATATTTGATTGCTGCCAAGGTAGAGTGTAGTTAGGTTGGTCAGAGATGTCAGCGGTGTAATGTCTGATATTTGATTGCTGCCAAGGTAGAGTGTAGTTAGGTTAGTCAGAGATGTCAGAAGTGTAATGTCTGATATTTTATTGCCGTTGAGATTGAGGGTAGTTAGGTTAGTCAGAGATGTCAGCGGTGTAATGTCTGATATTTTATTGTCGCCAAGCCAGAGTGTAGCTAGGTTAGTCAGAGATGTCAGGGGTGTAATGTTTGATATTTCATTGTTATGGAGCCAGAGTTCTGTTAGGTTAGTCAGAGATGTTAGCGGTGTAATGTCTGATATTTTGCCACCGAGGTTGAGAGCAGTTAGTTTAGTCAGAGATGTTAGCGGTGTAATGTCTGATATTTTGCCACCGAGGTTGAGAGCAGTTAGTTTAGTCAGAGATGTCAGCGGTGTAATGTCTGATATTTTAATGCCGTCGAGGCTGAGATAAGTTAGGTTAGTCAATGATTTCAGGGGCGTAATGTCTGATATTTTATTATCGCCGGAGAGGTAGAGGGAAGCTAGTTTAATCAGAGATTTAAGAGGTGTAATGTCTGATATTTTAGTGCCTTCGAGCCAGAGAAAAGTTAGATTAGTCAAAGATTTTAGCCATGTAATATCTGATATATTATCATCACTGTCGATGTAGAGAGAAGTTAGTTTAGTCAGAGACTTCAGGGGTGTAATGTCTGATATTTCATTGCCAAGGAGGGTGAGGGAAGTTAGATTAATCAGAGATGTCAGGGATGTAAGGTCTGATATTTTATTAAAGTTGAGGGTGAGAGAAGTTAGGTTAGTTAGAAATTGTAAATAACTGATATCAGATATTTGATTAAGGCTGAGAACTAGCCTGAGATCGGTTAGATTAGTCAAAGATTTCCAGAGACTGATGTCTGATATTTGACTTAATTCGAGTCCCAGGGAAGTTAGATTAGTCAGAGATTTCAGAGGAATTATATCTGAGATTGCATTCTCTCTGAGGTTGAGGGTAGTTAGGTTGGTTAGGAATTTCAGCGGTGTAATATCTGACATTTTATTGTTGTCGAGGCTGAGGAAATTTAGTTTAGTCAGAGATGTCAGAGGTGTAATGTCTGATATTTTATTGTGGTCGATGCTGAGATCCGTTAGGTTAGTTAGAGATTTCAGGGGTGTAATGTCTGATATTTCATTGCCTATGAGGTTTAGGGAAGTTAGATTAATCAGAGATGTCAGGGGTGTAATGTCTGATATTTTATTGCCGTTAAGCGAGAGGAAAGTTAGTTTAGGCAGAGATTTCAGGGGTGTAATGTCTGATATTTTATTGCGGTTGATGTCGAGGCCAGTTAGTTTAGTCAGAGATGTCAGGGGTGTAATGTCTGATATTTGATTGCGGTTAAGGTTAAGATAAGTTAGGTTAGTCAGAGATGTCAGGGGTGTAATGTCTGATATTCCTTTGCCCATGATGCCGAATTGATCGAGACTTGAAAGCCTCCGGTTAACTGCTTCACAATCATTAGTTCCAGCTTTCTCCAACAACACATCAACAGTATGTCTGGCCTCTGGATTCAACTTAGCTTTATTGACACACCAATCGGTAAAAGTTTTGTAATTTGCTGTCGGTGTTTGCTGTCCTACAGCCTCTGGCAATCTGTAGCCACCAAGAATTAAAATTAAAGACAGACTGAAGGCGATACACTGCCAGGCATACCGCTTCGCAATTCGGAAGAAATTCCTGTCACCTAAAAGCTTTTCTAACATTTTGCAACCCTCCTAATTGTGATTTGATATATTTGTCGATATCTGCGCCTTGCATCAACAGGAATTACGCACGAATAACTGTAATCTCTCGCCCCAAGGGACTAGCATGAATTTCTGTTTTCAGCCGTTCTTCCAATTCCAGTGCATTGTCTCTTTTATCAAAGATTACCAACCAACCCTCATCTTGCCCCAATCTCGCTAAATATCCATCCAACTGTTGCAATCCTTTACTCAAAGGATCGGCTTTCCGATTGCGCCAAACCTTCAGTTCAATCCCTAATGTGACTTCAGCATAACACAGACACAGATCCCTGGGATCGCGCCCAATGGCATATTCTCTCTCTAACGTTCCCCCACCATTAATGTATCCGCTCAATAAATCGGGGTAACAGCAAAAAAGAAGGTTCACAGATACGCACAGCATGGTAGAATATAAGGCATGATACAAAAAACATCTGCTGAATAATTAGTAGAGACATTACTGCAAAGCATTGAGCCATCTGAGATTGCCGACGTATCATTGCGTTATACTGTGTCAAGATTGCTGAACATCCTAGAGCAATTATAAGCAAAAACCAGAGAAGTTGGCGTCAGAAAATCAAAGATTAAAAGACGAAAACAATCGTCGGAAAGGAGAACAATGCCAACCAGAGGTTAAAGCTAATGGGCAGAAAAAGTCAAAAGAAAACTACTCATCGGAAAAGGAGCGAAAAACACAAAAAAAACATATTAAAAGTTGTAAAAATGCTCCGCTCAAAGTTGACCGAGAGAAAATTCTGGAATATCCTCCAGCAGAACTACCAGAAGATGCATAATTTAAGGGTTATAAAGAAGTAATAGTTCACTCGTAAATTAGGAATTAGCTTTTTTGAATATATGCACGACCGTATTTCTCACCTAGGAAACATTCCATCTCTAGAGATGATTATTCGTGAACAATCTTCGGTTTATTCTTTGGGTGTGTCCTGCTCTTATTGAAGAAATTTAAAAAAATCTAACTGCTCTGAATTATCGAGATTTGATAGATTGAGTAAGTCTCGTATAAACCCAGGATTAATTGTAATGGTAGTGGATAAAAAAACTGTATAGTTATTGAGTCCGTGATTAATAATACCTTTTCAAATCAAGATTTATTAGCCGTAAAATGCGGGAAGTTTTTGCCAAAATTAAGATTGTGGTAGAATTTAATATGAATTTAACCACGCTGACAAATTACTACTTACCGCAACTTATTGAGCGGATACAACTTAATACCTATTTACTGTTTAATTATTAGGCCCTCGATCGCCCTGGCGTCCCCAGGGTTTCTGAGATGCGAGGGCGATCGAACTCGGCTATAAACGAGAAAGACAAAGGGTTTGAGGCGATTGTTGACACCAATGCAGTACGCACATTACCCGTATATAATTTAGGAGCGATCGCCAATTTCAAGATAAAATAGAAAAATGTCAAATCCCTTACTTTCCCTCAACTACGAACCCGCCATCGAATCCCTCGGTGGCGACTATTTTGATGAAGTCCCTGCGGCCGATTTTCCGCAGCACATTCTCCGCTTCCGCAACGACAAATTATTGCCGATATTGGGTTTAGACCCCGCACAAGTAACCGACCAACATTTTATAGAAGCGTTCGGCGAATTTCACTGCGTCCGTCCCTTTCTCGCACTTCGCTATCACGGCTATCAATTCAACGCATATAACCCCAATTTAGGTGACGGTAGAGGCTTCTTATACGGCCAAGTTCGCGGGACGGACGGCAGACTTTACGACTTCGGCACTAAAGGTTCCGGCCGGACTCCCTACTCGCGGGGCGGTGACGGTAGACTCACTCTCAAAGGGGGAGTTCGCGAAGTTTTAGCCGCCGAAGCTTTGCACCGATTGGGAGTTCGGACATCTCGCTGTTTTAGTTTAGTTGAAACTGGGGATGCTTTGTGGCGGGGCGACGAACCATCTCCGACGCGATCGTCCGTAATGGTACGTTTCAGTCATTCTCACATCCGGTTTGGAACTTTTGAAAGGTTGCACTATATCCGCCGCCCGGATTTAATTAAAAAACTTTTAGATTTTGTTATTGAATATTACTATCCAGAACTGCATTTAGAAGCAAGCAAGCCAGGTTTTTCGGCGTCGGAAAAGTATGCGCTATTTTATGCAGATTTAGTCCAGCGAGTAGCCGAATTAGTTGCTCAGTGGATGGCGGCAGGATTTTGCCACGCTGTGCTGAATACTGATAATATGTCAATTACTGGAGAAAGTTTCGATTACGGGCCTTTCGCTTTTATCCCCACTTACAAGCCGCAATTTACAGCAGCTTATTTTGACCATTCGGGTCTTTATTGTTACGGCAATCAACCGTTGATTTGTAGGGACAATTTAGAGAAGCTTCAGCAACCGCTATCAGCGGCGATTCCTCAAGCTGATATGGATGCGGGTTTGGCAAAGTTTGGCGATTATTATAATGCAGCTTATCGGCAGTTGATGCTCAAGAGATTGGGATTTGAGGATTTGCCAGAAGCTGAGGGAGATGAGTTGTTGAAGGTGACAATTAAAATGCTGGCGGAGTCTCAAGTCGGCTATCACGATTTCTTTTTTGAACTGCGAAGACAGTTCGATCGCACTTGGCGAGATGATGCTAGTCTAATTTTTGCTGAGGCGGAACCTGCGGACTTGATAGCACCTTGGCGGCAGTTTTATTATCACGTTTTGCAAAGTTTGTCGGCCGATGATATGGACAAAATGGCGGACTGTTTGCGGCGCCACAATCCCGAACAATCGCTGTTGAGACCGACAATTGAGGCTGTTTGGGAGGCCATTGCTATTGAGGATAATTGGGAACCGTTTTATGAATTGGTTAAACGACTTCAAGACCCAGAAAATTGATTAATAATAGCTTGAATTAATAGCGCGTAAGGGCTGGTTCACCTGCATTTTCTGTTGGTATTAAAGATTAGCGTGAACCAGCCCCGGAGCAATCTGAGATTATAAAAATCTGCCACATAAGAAATATAACACCGAGAAATAATGACTAATGACTAATGACTAATGACTAATGACTAATGACTAATGACTACTTGAGCTTTTCAATCTCAAATTGTGCATCTTTGTAACCGCCAGTAAGTCCTTGATCTAGAAACATTTTGCCGGCTTTTTCTAAATCGCTAATTGCTCCTGCTTTGTCTCCCAATGAGCGACGAACCATGCCTCTACCGTAGTAAGCAGCAGCATAATTCGGGCTGATCCGAATAGCTTGCACGTAATCTGCGATCGCACTATTGTAATTCTTTAACTCCTGATAAATCTTCGCCCGATTGGCGTAAGCTTCCGCATTGTTGGGATTGAACCCGATTGCTGCTGTAAAATCTGCGATCGCCCCCTGCGCGTCACCCCCTGCGCTGCGAGCTAAACCACGATTGTTAAAAGCATTAAAATCATTCGGATTCACTGTCAGCGCTTGAGTGCAATCGGCAATTGCTTTCGGATAATCCTTCAAATTTAAATAAGCAATGCAGCGATTGTTGTAAGGAACCCCATCCTCCTCGCTCAGCGAAATTGCCTGAGTGCAATCGTCAATTGCCGCTTGATGGGCTCCCAAATTCAACTGCGTGCTGCAACGATTAGCGTAAGCATCTCCACTCTTGGGATCGATCGCAATTACCTGAGAATAATCCGCCAGAGCTCCCTGATAATCTCCTAGGTGAAAGCGAGCTCTCCCCCGACTGTAAAAAGCATCAGCATTCTTAGCATCAAGTTTAATTGCTTGAGTATAATCTCCAATCGCCCCCTGCAAATCTGCGCTCCCAGCGCGAGCCAATCCCCGCGAATGATAAGCTTTAACAAGGTTCGGCTGCAACCGAATTACTTCGGTAAAATCCTGAATAGCCGCCTTGTAATCTTGCATTTCTAAATAAGCAACTCCTCTTTCATAATATGTATCAGCATCATTGGGCTGGAGATTCACAGCTTGAGTGTAATCCTCAATCGCCCCGCCCTTGTCGTTAAAATCGTGACGGGCGAGCCCGCGGTTAAAATAAGCCTGAAAATATTTAGGATTGAGAGCGATCGCCTGAGAATAATCCGCAATTGCTTCTTGATAGTTTTTTAAATCATAATTAGCATTTCCCCGCCAATAAAAACTCTCCGCATTTTTAGGATTCAATTGAATTGACTTATTAAAAGCCTGCAAAGCTGCCTCCGCATCTTGATTGCGAGACTTTTCCACTCCCTGCTCGTAATATTCCTTAGCTTTAATCGGATTCGGTCGGCTCCAATAACTAAACAGAAATAGCAGAACTATCGCCGCCCCGAACCCCGCCAAAATCATCAACCAAAATCGACTTCCCAAACGTGACGAAAAACTATCCGAAGACAGTAACCTCGGAGAAATACTTTTCTTTTGAGCCGTATTCCCCGGTTCTTGGCGGTGTCTCAACTTGCGGAGAGCTACCAAAACTTCCTCAGCAGATTGATAGCGTTTGCCAAATTGGTGACAGACCATTTTGTCAATTATATTGGCTAGTCCCACAGAACATTGAGCTCGGTTTCGCCACACAATCTCCCCCGTGTGAGAAGGACTCGGATCTTGCAATTTGGGCAAATCCGTACCGGGCAAACCCGTGATAGCTTGGACGGCCATCATCCCGACTGCATAGATGTCGCTGCTAAATTGCGGGTTGCCTTGAAATTGTTCGATCGGCATATAAGCCGGAGTTCCAGTAGCAATGGTGCGCGGAAATTCTGTATCGTGCTCGCTGACTTGATTTGCAACTTCTTTAACCGAGCCGAAGTCAATTAAAACTAATTTGCCGTCTGGTTTGCGGCGGATTAAGTTGGAGGGATTAACATCGCGGTGAATCACTCCCTGAGAGTGTACGAAGGCGAGAAGTTGTAACACTTCTTCCAGCAGAGCCAGCACTCGTTCTTCCCGCCAAGGTTGACCGGCCACAATTTCCCGATTTAGGGCGTGTCCGGGCACAAATTCTTCGACGAGGTAGAATTGATTTCCTTCTTCAAAATAAGCGAGTAAAAAGGGAATTTGATCGTGTTTTCCCAGCTTTTCTAATATTTCTGCTTCTTGTTTAAATAAGCGGTAAGCTGTTTTGAGAACTGTGGAAGTGTTGCTGGGAGGGCGCAGTTGTTTTACTACACATTGAGGGTGGCCAGGCCGGCGAGTATCGACAGCTAAATAAGTTTGTCCAAAAGCTCCTGAACTGAGAATTTGCACTACCCGATAACGCCTGTCTAAAAGTTGACCAACCATGTTCATATCTATATTTGAGAATTGGTAACGGGGAGTTGGTAATTGGGAATTGGTAAGGGGGAATTGGTAAGGGGGAGTTGGTAAGGGGGAGTTGGTAATTTGGCCTTCTTCCTTCTTCCTTCTTCCTTCTTCCTTCTTCCTTCTTCCTTCTTTTTTTAACATCTGACTGATGAGTAATAGTTTATTTAGGGTCGTTGATTTGTGATTGTGCGTTTTGGAAACCATCGGCTCTTCCTTGTTCGAGAAAGAGGGTGGCAGCTTTCTGAAAATCCTCGATCGCCCCAGCACGGTCTTTGAGTTGGCGGCGGACGAGGCCACGGCTGTAAAAAGCGCTAGCATTGTTGGGGTTGAGCCGCAGTGAGTGAGCGAAATCCTCAACTGCTAAAGGGTAATTTTTTAGTTCTGAGTAAATAGTACCGCGATTGCTGTAAGCTACTGCATCGCTAGGATTGAGTCGAATTGCTTGAGTAAAATCTTCTAAAGCTCCCTGCTTGTCTCCCGAAGCCGATCGAGCTAATCCTCGATTGCTGTATGCTTTGGGATTGTTGCCGTTGAGTCCGATCGTCAAACTGCAATCTTCGCTAGCCTTTTGAAATTGTTTTAAATTCAGATAAGCAATGCAGCGGTTGTTGTAAGCTGCTTCATCTTTTGGAGCGAGGCGAATTGCTTCGGTGCAATCTGCAATCGCTTTGTCGTAGGTGGCCAAATTCAAGTAAGCGCTGCACCGATTGGTATAAGCATCAGCGAGATCGGGTTGCAATTCGATCGCCTTAGTATAATCTTCCATCGCTCCTTGATAATCTGCCAGATTAAACCTGGATCGACCACGACTGTAGTATACGCCAGCTTGCTGGGGGCTAATTTGAAGGGCTTGAGTAAAATCTGCCATTGCCCCTGTTTTGTCGCCCGCTGCCGATCGAGCTAAACCCCGATTGCTGTAAGCTGTAGCATCGTTGGGACTGAGCCGAATTGCCTGAGTGTAGTCTTCTATTGCTGTGCGGTAGTCGCCCAAATCGTAGTAGGCTAAACCCCGCTGAGAGTATGCCTCACCGTCGCTGGGATTGAGTCGCACTACTTGGGTGAAATCTTCCACGGCCCCCCGCTTGTCGCCGATGTCGAGGCGGGCCATACCTCGATTGTAGAGAGCTTTGCTGTGGCTAGGATTGACTTTAATTGCTTGCGTGTAATCCTGTATTGCTTGCTCGGTTGCGCCCATGTCGTAGCGAGCGTTTGCCCGCTTGTAGTAAGTTTCCGCATCGCTGCCATTCAGGGCGATCGCTTGAGTATAATCGGCGATCGCGCCTGTTGTGTCACCTTGCTGCGCCTTGATAACGCCGCGGGCTAACAATTCTTTTGACCTTGCCGGACTTTGACTCTGCCAAAAGTAAATTATCAGTGCCGTCAAGATTAAAGCTGCCGCTGTTGTAGCCAACAGCAGGAGTTTGGTTTGGCTTTGTCTTCGCGGTTGACTCATAGCGTCCGTGATGATTGTGGCTGGCGGCGGCTCAACCTCCAATTTTACGGCGATTTGTTTGAGGTCTGCTAAAACTTCGGCGGCCTCCTGATAGCGTTCCTCGCAGTCAGGGCGCACCATTCGATCGATAATATCTGCTAGGGCTGCCGAACAAGTTGCCCGGTTTCGCCAGGGAATTTCGTTTTTGTTGTTTTTTAAGGCACTCAGTTCGTTGGGTGAGAGTCCCGTGACGGCAAGCTGGGCGATCGTACCTAGAGCGTAGATGTCGCTATTGTAACGGGGGTTGCCGCTCAATTGCTCGATCGGCACGTATAACTCCTGGGCCGCCAAATCCTGTTTTTTTGCCTCATGCCGTTTAACAGAGTTCGGGGAGGTTTGCGACAACAAATGACAGTTAGCAAGTTCCGGGTTAATTTCTTTGTCTAAGCTAAAGTCTACCAATACAAATTTGCCGTCTGACTCGCGCCGGATCGCTCTGTCTGGTTGAATTCTGCGGTGAATAAAACCCTTCTCGTGGATGAACACCAAAATTTCTAATATTTCTGATAGCAGACCAATTACTTGGTCTTCATCCCAAGGTTGACCGGGTATTAGTTCTTGACTTAAAGGTAAGCCCGCAATAAATTCTTCAATTAAGTATAAACTTTGATTTTCCTCAAAATACGCCAATAATTCCGGGATTTTGTCATGTTTTCCCAATTTTTCAATTATTTCTGCGTTTCTTTGAAATATAACTTTGACTAATTCTGGAGTTTGCGAACTTGTGCCGGGGAGTCGCATTTCTCTAACCGTGCATTGCGGATACCCGGGACGGTGAGTATCTGCTGCTAGATAAGTTTTTCCCACCTCACTTGAGTCTGTGACTTTAATGATGCGGTAACGTCTGTCTAGAAGTTGACCAATCATGCTTTGCCCTCTACCCTATCAATTTTCCATTATCGCATAAAATCAGAAGAGCTCACTGTGGTGTCCAACTTTTAGCTATTGATTCCGGTGTGCCAAGCCGCCGAAGAAATCGCCAGTAGTAGGACTACAGGTGCTGGCAATTTAAAGGCTATCGCCCCAACTTTGAGCCTTGTCTGAATTTGAGCAGTCCGGGACGCATTGTTAAAAGCCGGGATGCAGTATTTCCGTTAATAAAACCAATTTATGCGTCGAGGACTATAGCATTAAAATTAGTCCCAGTCTGCTGCCCGTATCGGTTGACTGTAGATGCAAACCCTGAACTTATAGTATAATTTAGTAACCGAGCAACAGATGACTTAAAATGAACGTACAACTGGTTGACTCCCTAATTCAAGTTATCTTATCTCTCTCAGCAGACGAGCAATTAGCGATTACGGACAAATTACTAGAAAACATCCCGTACCCTTCGATTCAGGAGCTTAGGGAGCTTGCTCAAAGCGGTGAGTGTTTTGACTTTTTGCATGACGAACCTGATATTTACACCATACAAGATGGAGAACCTATTGCGTGACACTAAAAAAAGGAGATATTGTATTAGTCGAATTTCCATTTACTGATTTGAGTCCGATGAAATTGCGTCCTGCTTTAGTGCTATGTGCTATCTCAATTCCTGATGAAGTTACTGTTTGCTTTATTTCGTCTCAAAATGTTAGAAAGTTGAATAATGAAGAGTTTGCTCTGAATGTTGAAGATATAGAATTTCCGGCAACGGGATTGCGAGTATCATCTAAAGTTAGAGTAACTCGAATAGCTACCCTCCAACGCCGATTAATTATCAGACGATTGGGTGAATTAGGAAATCTATATATACAGCAATTAAATGCCTATATGATCGAGGCATTGCAGATAGGGCGAGCGAGATAATTATTGAACTATAGAGCAATTAAAAATGGCTGAATCACTAACAAAAGGAGGGACGATCGCAGCGATCGCTACTGCCATAGTTCCCCAACAAGGCAGCGTCGGCATTGTGCGAGTTTCCGGTTCCGCAGCCTTAAAAATTGCCGAAACTTTGTTTTGCGCCCCAGGACGGCAAATTTGGGAGTCTCACCGGATTCTTTACGGCCACATCCGCCGCCCCAAAACTCAAGAATTAGTCGATGAAGCTTTGCTGCTAATCATGAAAGCACCGCGTTCTTTTACTCGCGAAGATGTGGTGGAGTTTCACTGTCACGGCGGTATTATGGCGGTGCAGCAAGTCTTGCAGTTGTGTTTGGAAAATGGGGCGAGATTGGCCGCGCCGGGAGAGTTTTCCCTGCGGGCTTTTTTGAACGGAAGGCTCGATTTAACTCAAGCTGAAAGTATTTCAGATTTGGTGGGAGCAAAATCCCCCGCTGCTGCACAAAGTGCTTTGGCTGGCTTGCAAGGAAAATTAGCGCAGCCAATTCGCAAACTGAGAACAACTTGTTTGGACTTGCTGGCAGAAATTGAGGCAAGAATTGATTTTGAGGAAGATTTGCCGCCTTTAGATGAAGCTAAAACTTCTTTGGAAATAAATCATGTCTTGGAGGAATTGTCAACAATTTTGGCAACCGCAGATCGCGGAGAATTGTTGAGAACTGGTTTGAAAGTAGCGATTGTTGGGCGGCCCAATGTGGGAAAATCGAGTTTGTTGAATGCGTGGAGTAAGAGCGATCGGGCGATCGTCACGGATTTGCCCGGTACGACGCGGGATGTGGTAGAATCGCAGCTAGTTGTGGGCGGAATTCCGGTGCAGGTGCTCGATACTGCGGGAATTCGAGAAACCGAAGACAAGGTAGAAAAAATTGGCGTTGAGCGATCGCGCGCAGCAGCAAAACAAGCCGATTTAGTGTTGTTGACAATTGACGCGGAATCTGGCTGGACAGAGGAAGATTCGGAAATTTACGAACAAGTAAAGCACCGCCAGCTAATTATAATTATCAACAAAATCGACCTAGTAAATACAATTCCCGAACTACCTTTCCCCCCTGAAATTCACCCCATAGTTGCCGCAGCCGCCGCCCTCGATCGAGGCATAGCCGACTTAGAAACAGCAATCTTAGATGCCGTCAGCGGGGGAAATTTGCAAGCAGCAAACTCAGATTTAGCAATCAACCAGCGGCAAGCAGCAGCCTTAACCAAAGCTAAAATTTCTCTGGAACAATGCACGGATACTATTAGCAACAAATTGCCTTTAGATTTCTGGACAATAGATTTGCGCGGTGCAATTCAAGCATTGGGGGAAGTTACGGGCGAAGAAGTGACCGAATCAGTGCTCGACAGAATATTTAGCAGGTTTTGCATTGGCAAATAGCAATGGCCCAACTTACGTAAAACCTCTCTATTGCAGGTTGACAATGCTGACTTTAGCGCTATCACTTGAAAATGCAGGAGATTGACTGACTCGCTTGTTTCATTTTTGGCAGATTGAGTGGTTCCTACCGTAAATCAGCCAGGCCAATCCTTCAATCTAAAATCTAAAATCTAAAATCTAAAATCGATTGACTCATTCTCACGATCGAGGTCTTCCCAGACTTGTAATATAAAGCACAGCCTCACCCGCAGGAATACCGAGAACGTCATTGACACGATCGTCAAAAAAGCCCCCGATACCGCTGACACCCAAACGCAGTTGCATAGCTGCTAAATTCAAACGCTGGCCCAAATGACCCGCGTCCATGTGCAAATAGCGGTAAACTCGATCGCCATATTTTGCTACAGCCCTGTTCAAATCCGCCGTATGAAACAACAGCGCCCCCGCATCTCTGCCCAAGTCTTGCCCCAAGCATAAAAAATGCAGTTCCCTGCGGAAATTTTTAAACCGAATTTGCCGCAATTCTTGAGCTTTCGGAGCGTAATAGTAACAGCCTTCTTCTAACCCATGCACTCCCGAAACAGCAATAAAAGTCTCGATCAAACTTAGATCGAAATAGTCTGGATAACCGTCTAATCCTTGGTCGATATAGTGCTGGGGCTGGTAAGTAAAATCGAGCATAGCTAGCAGTTCGCCCAAGCTCAAAGAAGCACCTGTATAAGCACGGGTCGAACGCCTTTTGAGCATAGTGTTTTCTAAAGTTTCCAGGTTCACTCCCCAAGGAATCGAAGGAGTGACCGTCGAAACTTTAGTACAAAATGGAAAGTTGTATTTATCCTCTAGTACCCCTTCACTTTCATCAAGTTTCCAGCCGTCAGCTCCGGTAGGGTCTGCTTCTAAATACGTGGCTTTGTGGAGGTATTTTAACAGTTGACCTTCGGAAATTTTCGGGTAATCTGTCGTGGTGTTTCCGGGCAAAGCTGTTTTAAATTTAGGCAAGTTTTGGTCAATATCTAGCAAGTCGGCTAAAGCAACTACACAAATCGCTCCTTCTTGCTCCGAGTCGATGTATAGTAATTCATTGACAGCTTCGTCGGCGAATCCTCCAATCAGGTGAGGTCGGTAATCGTTGACGGCGCAAGCTAACTCGATATTACTTAATAAATGGCCGGTGTCTAGAAAAATTCGCCGATAAGCTCGGTCTTCGTAACGCCAAGAAGAACGGAAAAAAACAGTGGTAATGGCGATCGCCAATTGGGTATTTTCGAGCGCTGGCGACTGGAAACAAGCGGCTTGCAAGACCGGCCAAACTTGACTATCCCAAAAATGAACAAGTGAATGAGTTTTGCACTGATAGTTGTAGAGTCCGGCCGGCAACTGGGCAGTGCCGCGGGAGATTAAATAAACCTCTGCTGGGTAGAGTCCACCCGCCGACGGTGCAGAACGCAAATACAGGTAGCTGTCGTCTACCGTCTGCACTCTCGCCGTCAACCCGTAGCTGCACAGCAACAAGCTAGATAACCGATGCCACCAAGCGGCATCGGGCTCTGCATCGGCATCCTCCGAGGGGTCTTTGAGATAAGGCTTTAGGTCAAAATACGCTCCAATTTTATATTCTTTGAAAGGAACAGGTTGCTCTGTCCAATCTAGCTGTTTACTTTTAGCAGCAATGGTTTCAGGGTCGTATTTTGTCCGTTCGTGGTAGTGCTGAGCAATGGAGAGAGGAAGTTCTGGCATATTTCAGTAGAGGATTGACTTTGGTTTCTCGATCGATCTTGACATTAGGAACCGTGGACTGGTCGAGCAAGGCAGAAATTTACAAATATAAAAAAAATCTTAGAAAAAATGAGATCGTTGTTACACAAGCTTAACATAAAACAATGCCTAAGTATAAATACACAGATTAATACCCATTAATTACTGCTATGGATTGGCTGCAATAGCTGTCCTCATAAAGGGATGAAAATGCAAAAGCTAAGCGCTGAGGAATTGCTGGCTCAGTATGCTGAGGGCCAGCGAAACTTTAACGCCGTTGACTTAAGTGAACATAACTTGTTTCAAGCAGATTTGACAGAAATAAATCTTTCTGGTAGCGTTCTGAGGCGAGCTTATTTGCCCTACGGAAATTTGACTCAAGCCAATCTTTATAAAACTGATTTGCAAGATGCTGAATTGGGCGACATTCAACTTTATCAAGCTAACTTGTCGGAAGCAACTTTATCAAGAGCAAACTTATCAAGAGCAAATTTGCGTCACGCCAATTTGCAAGGTGCTAATTTGCAGAAAGCCAATTTGCAAGGTGCGGATTTGTACAATGCAGATTTGACGAATGCCGATTTGAGATATGCGGATTTGAGCCGAGCTAATTTGGAGAAAGCAAAGTTAACCAAAGCTCAATTAGCGGGCTGCAACTTATTTCGATCGCGCTTGGTTGATTTGTCGGAAGCCGAGTGCGATCGCACTACTATCGGGCCCGAAGGCTATTGATGATTTGCAGCGGTGCGGGCGGGCGATCGGCTTAATTGGTCGTGAAGCGTAGCTATCCCGTAGGGAATCGCCATTTTTAAAATTTCTTAACATTTCTCGACACGCGGGAAAATGTGAGTTACAGTCGTAGAGAACTTATCGATCCGCAACATTGACAATAAATAACACATTTTTCCAGCGGAAAACAAGCTAAAATTTATGAATTCTCCTGACAACAAATCCCGAGAACTCCGGCGCAAAGAACAAGAACTGCGGAAGCGAGAACAAGAAATTAGGCTCCGCGAACTAGAAGCCGAAATTGACCGCTCCGTGCCCGAACATCTAACAAGCAAGTACCAAGAACCAGACAGCCAAGTTAACGGCAAACTCAAACAGTGGCGCCGAAAAATTATAGCAGCAGCTCAATTTACAGGCATTGTCATTGCTGTTGTCGTTGCAGTTCGCATAGCATCTTGGCTGGCAGCCGCCCTGATAGTGGGAGGCATTGCTTTTATCGCTTACAAAATGTTTATTGAAGAAGACAGAAGTTGAAAAGCTCAAGCATGAAACTATCAGGAAACAGCCATGAACCTTAAAGTAGAAACTAGCAACTTTCTCAACGATTTAGAGCGAGTAGCCGCTGTCCGCCGAGAAATTGCCACTCGCCTCAGCAACATCGCCACAGCCATCAACCAATCAGAATTAGCAGGAGGAGAAGCATCGGGAAAACTCGGTTTAGAAACAGACAACGCCGACATTGATATCGCCAGTAAAAACTTGCGCCAAGGAGTCTTTCGGCTGCTAGTGCTAGGCGACATGAAACGCGGCAAAAGCACTTTTCTCAATGCGTTAATCGGCGAAAACCTATTGCCGAGCGATGTAAATCCCTGTACAGCTTTGCTCACGATTTTGCGCTACGGTTCAGAAAAAAAAGTCACCGTTTATTTCAATGACGGCAAAAGCCCAAAACAGCTCGATTTTAAAAGTTTTAAACAAAACTACACAATTGATCCCGCTGAAGCCAAACGCTTAGAAGAAGAAAAGAAACCAGCATTTCCAGATATCGATTGCGCCGTAGTAGAATATCCCTTACCTTTGCTGGAAAAAGGCATAGAAATAGTAGACAGTCCCGGACTGAACGATACAGAAGCCCGTAACGAATTATCTCTTGGTTACATCAACAACTGCCACGCTATTTTGTTTGTACTCAGGGCAACTCAGCCTTGCACAATGGGGGAAAGACGCTATCTAGAAAATTACATCAAAAATCGCGGATTGAGCATTTTCTTTCTGATTAATGCTTGGGATCAGGTGCGGGAAAGTTTGATTGACCCGGACGATCCTGAAGAATTGGCAGAAGCAGAAGGGAAACTGCGGCGGGTTTTTCAAGCTAATTTGGCTGAATATTGTTTAACAGAAGGACACGATATTTACGACGAGCGAGTGTTTGCAATTACCTCACTTAAGGCGCTCAGGTTGCGGATAAAAAACCCGGATGCTGATTTGGCAGGAACTGGTTTTCCCGAGTTTATGGCGGCACTGAATACGTTTTTAACCCAGGAAAGGGCGATTTCGGAATTGCGTCCGGCGAGGACTTTGGCGCGTCAAATTTCTGCTCGTGTCCGCGAAGCTGTTGGACGCAGATTACCATTACTCGATCGCGATGTCAATGAGTTGAAGGAAAAGATTAATTCAGTTGAGCCGGAGTTTAAAAAGCTGACTCAGATTCGCGATGAATTTCAACAAGAAATTAGCGAAGTTAGAGATAGTAAATCGCGGGCGATCGCAGATTCTTTTCGCGCCTACGTTCTCAACTTAGAAAATACATTTGAAACAGATTTCTTACGGTATCAACCTGAACTGAAATTTCTGGATTTCTTCAGCCAAGGCAAGCGAGAAGCTTTTGAAGCATCGCTCAAACGAGCCTTCGAGCAGTACATCAATGACAAACTAGCAGCTTGGACTCTCACGGCAGAACAAGAGATGAATTCAGCCTTTTCGCAGCTATCGAAAAGTGCCGCAAATTACGGAGCATCTTACACGAAAGTGACTGAAAAAATTACCGAAAAACTGACGGGACAAAAAATACCAGCAGCAGTCAGCAACTCGAACGAAGATAACTCGCCCAGTTGGGCAAAATGGGCGATGGGATTGTTCTCGTTAACTACCGGAAATCTGGCAGGTGTAGCAATGGCAGGAGCGGGTTTTGATTGGAAAAATATCCTGCTCAACTTAATCACTGTGATGAGCGTCAGTGTGATTTTTGCTAGTTTGACCGGGGTTGTTTTGGGGCCCCTATATTTAGCTTTGTTGGGGATGGGTGTTGGGGTTTTGCAAGCAGACGGAGATCATAAACAGTTGGTGAAAGCGGCGAAAAAAGAGCTAGTGAAATATCTGCCGCAGGTGGCTCAAGACCAATGGCAGCCGATTCATGATGCTGTAAAGGAGTGTTTTGATGTTTACGGGCGGGAAGTGGGCGATCGCATGAATGCTGATATTAATTCTCGGAAATCTGAGTTAGATAATTTGCTGGAACAAAAGGAATCTCGCGAGATTAATTGTCAGGCTGAATCGCAGCGGTTGAAAAAATTGGAGGCTGATGTTTCTGCCGAGTCGCAGAGTATTGAATCGCTATATCAATGTTTCCTAGCATCGGCGGGAAGCTAGGCGTGTTTTCAAACTTGAAATTAGCTTGAATTGTAGTTGGGTTTCCTTCCTAAACCCAACCTACAGAATAGTTTGAAAACACGCTCTAAGCCCCCAGTCAAATTACCGTTGTTATTCAGCCAAGATTGGGAATGGTCGCAAAAAAATTGACATCGTGCGGATGGTGCTGCAGAATGGGCTTAAGGATGTGGATGAGTAGATGCAGACATTAGGGGGTAAATATGGATAATGATAAAGTTTCACAGAAATTAGAGAGATTAGAAAGAAACTTGAAAAGTATTCAAGCCCTTGAAGACACCTCTGCCAAAATCATTTGGGAGTATGTCACTTTTGTAGTGAGTAATTATACTCATGTAGCTTGTCTCTGATTTCCAATTAACCCGTTCAAGTAA